>NZ_JBKFRY010000006.1:0-264705 GCF_046569105.1 Salmonella sp. 741265073_HBA
TGATATCAGTAAGTGCCATCAGTTGATACCTCCGCTGTTGGTATCAAAATCAATCGAACCGAAGATACCACCAGTTATACCATCATTCGTTGGTATATGTGGATAGAAGTAAGTAGACGTGAACAGACTAAGAAAGGCCAGAACTCTGCTTAACTTACTGTTTTTATGGACTAAAGTAGACGTTGGTAGACTTGAAAAAAGCTTTTTATGGTGCCGAAGGCCGGACTCGAACCGGCACGTATTTCTACGGTTGATTTTGAATCAACTGCGTCTACCGATTTCGCCACTTCGGCACTGAAGAGGTATGCGGAAAACGTTGTGGATTATACCTGTCATACGCCGCCATGCAAGCACGAGCATACACCTGTATCGCTAAGTGCTGAAAATTTCAGCAGCGTTGAGTATTAAATAGAATAATCAGGCTACTTCCCGCCTTCTCCAGCAGATTAACGCCGGGCGCCCCTTGCCTCCATGCTCTACACTTTTCAGTTCAACACCACATTAAGGGAAACACAATGACGATAATAAAAAGCTATGCCGCCAAAGAGGCGGGCGGCGAACTCGAACTCTATGAATATGACGCGGGAGAACTCCAACCGGAAGATGTCGAGGTACGGGTCGACTACTGCGGGATCTGCCATTCCGATCTGTCGATGATCGACAATGAATGGGGGTTCTCTCAATACCCTCTGGTTGCCGGACATGAGGTCATCGGTCGGGTGGCCGCACTCGGCAGCGCGGCACAGGATAAGGGACTAAAAGTCGGCCAGCGCGTTGGAATAGGCTGGACGGCGCGCAGCTGCGGACACTGCGATGCCTGTATCAGCGGCAATCAAATTAACTGCCAGGAAGGCGCAGTGCCCACTATCCTCAATCGTGGCGGTTTTGCCGAGAAGCTTCGCGCGGGCTGGCAGTGGGTAATTCCTCTTCCGGAGAATATAGATATGGCGTCCGCAGGCCCGCTGTTATGTGGCGGCATTACGGTCTTTAAACCGCTACTGATGCACCATATTACTGCTACCAGCCGCGTTGGCGTCATCGGTATTGGCGGGCTTGGGCATATCGCCATAAAGCTGTTACATGCAATGGGCTGCGAAGTCACCGCGTTCAGCTCAAATCCATCGAAAGAGCAGGAAGTGCTGGCGATGGGGGCCAATAACGTGGTGAACAGCCGCGATCCGGAAGCGTTAAAAGCACTGGCGGGCCAGTTCGATCTCATTATTAACACGGTCAACGTCGATCTCGACTGGCAGCCCTACTTCGAAGCGCTGACCTATGGCGGCAACTTCCATACCGTTGGGGCGGTATTGAAGCCGCTGCCCGTACCGGCGTTTACATTGATAGCCGGCGATCGCAGTATCTCAGGCTCGGCAACCGGAACGCCATATGAACTTCGCAAACTGATGAAATTCGCCGGACGCAGCAAAGTCGCGCCCACCACGGAACTGTTCGCAATGTCACAAATCAACGAGGCTATCCAGCACGTTCGCGACGGCAAAGCCCGCTATCGTGTAGTGCTAAAAGCTGACTTCTGACCGCCTGACTCAGCGCTTTGACAATGATCAGGAAGCGCTGAGTGCCTGACGAAAAGCCTGTACAGCCAGTCGGCACTGCTCCGTCACGTGCTCGATGTCATGATTAACATCGATACGCGCAATATCATGTTCATCGGCACACGGTCGCTCCAGCGCGTCAAACTGACTTTGCAGCAGGTCTGGCGGCATAAAATGCCCGGCACGACGCTGCATTCGCTGCAGAATGGTAGCGTAATCGCCATCCAGCCACAGGAAATGTACGTTAGGGCTGCTCTTACGTAAAATATCGCGGTACTGTTTTTTTAATGACGAGCAGACAATAAATCCCGTCTCATTTTTTTTATAAAGACTGTATGAAGCGTCATTTAATCGTTCCAGCCAGGGTAAACGGTCTTCATCAGTTAACGGTATTCCCTGAGACATTTTATCAATGTTTTTCGCCGGATGGAGATCATCGCCGTCAATAAACTTCGCAGAAAATAATGTTGCAATTTTGCTGCCTATTAAAGATTTACCACTACCTGAAACACCCATTAAAATATAGCTTTCCCCGGCCATTTAAATACCTCTGAGTCATATTCCACTCCACAATATTACGCCTCTACGTTCGACAATTTCACGTTTTTTAATTTCCATAGAGAAGAACTCTAAGGCACATCACGTTATGCGTAACATTGTAGTGTAACAATTTTCCAGCGTGACATAAGTCACAAATAGTGACAAATAAAACCGCTTAAATGCATTCAGGGTAACTACCTGACCAGTGAGGAATTTATGGAAGTAAAAACTCAATCCTGCGTTGTTGCGGGTAAGCGTGCTGTTGCCGTTACGGAACAAAATATTGAATGGAATAATAAAGGAACACTCGTACAAATTACCCGTGGCGGCATTTGTGGGTCTGACTTACATTATTATCAGGAAGGCAAAGTCGGCAATTTTACAGTAAAAGCGCCAATGATTTTAGGGCATGAAGTGATTGGCAAAATCGTTCATAGCGACTCAGATTTATTACGTGAAGGACAACCGGTAGCGATTAATCCATCGAAGCCTTGCGGTCATTGCAAATACTGTCTGCAGCATGAAGAAAACCACTGTACTGAAATGCGTTTCTTTGGCAGCGCCATGTATTTTCCGCATGTCGATGGCGGTTTTACCCGATTTAAAGCTGTCGATACCGCTCAGTGCATTCCCTGGCCGGAACAGGCGGACGAAAAAGCCATGGCCTTTGCCGAACCGCTGGCGGTTGCCATTCATGCGGCTCATGAGGCGGGCGATCTGCAGGGCAAACGCGTCTTTATCTCCGGCGTTGGCCCTATTGGCTGCCTGATTGTTAGCGCGGTAAAAACGCTGGGCGCGGCGGAAGTGGTATGTGCCGATATCAGTACCCGTTCTCTCTCGCTGGCCCGGCAGATGGGCGCGGATACGCTGGTGAACCCACAGCATGATTCTCTCGATGGCTGGAAAGCAGAAAAAGGGTATTTCGATATCAGTTTTGAAGTCTCTGGGCATCCTTCCTCAATCTCAACGTGTCTGGAAGTCACACGGGCAAAAGGCGTGATGGTGCAGGTTGGCATGGGCGGCGCAGTTCCCAACTTCCCGATGATGATGGTAATAAGCAAAGAGATCTCCCTGAAAGGCTCTTTCCGCTTTACTACCGAATTTAATACTGCGGTTTCCTGGCTTGCCAACCGCGTTATCAATCCGCTGCCGTTACTGAGCGCGGAATATCCATTTACCGACCTGGAAGCGGCGCTGATCTTTGCCGGAGACAAAACACAGGCGGCAAAAGTTCAGCTCGTTTTCTGAGAAAGTAAAATAAGGGACACTATCATGAACGATCTTTTTTCACTGGCAGGTAAAAATATCCTTATCACCGGAGCCGCTCAGGGAATTGGTTATTTGCTGGCGACCGGTCTTGGTCGCTATGGCGCGCGCATTATTGTTAACGATATTACCCCGGAGCGCGCCGAAACAGCCGTGACGAAACTTCAGCAGGAAGGGATAAAGGCTATTGCCGCTCCCTTTAATGTCACCCATAAACAGGACATTGAAGCTGCGGTTGAACATATCGAAAAAGATATCGGCGTCATTGACGTCCTGATAAATAACGCCGGTATCCAGCGCCGTCATCCGTTTACTGAGTTTCCCGAGCAGGAGTGGAATGACGTCATCGCCGTAAATCAGACCGCGGTTTTTCTCGTCTCTCAGGCCGTTACGCGCCGTATGGTGGCGCGGCAGGCAGGAAAAGTGATCAACATCTGTTCGATGCAAAGCGAGCTGGGCCGCGACACGATTACGCCATACGCCGCATCGAAGGGTGCCGTGAAGATGCTGACTCGCGGCATGTGCGTGGAGCTGGCGCGTCATAATATCCAGGTCAACGGTATTGCGCCGGGATACTTCAAAACGGAGATGACCAAAGCGCTGGTTGAAGATGAAGCCTTCACCTCCTGGCTATGCAAACGTACGCCTGCCGCACGCTGGGGCGATCCCCAGGAGCTTATTGGCGCAGCGGTGTTTCTCTCGTCAAAAGCCTCCGACTTTGTTAACGGACATCTGCTGTTTGTCGATGGCGGTATGCTGGTTGCCGTCTGACCAGGGAAATACGATGCAGCGCGTAAGCGCTGCTATTTTGGCGCTAATAAGAGAGACGAATATGCCATTAATAATTATTGCGGCAGGCGTTGCGCTGCTGTTGGTCTTAATGATTGGCTTTAAAGTTAACGGCTTTATCGCCCTTGTTCTGGTTGCCGCCGTGGTGGGTTTTGCCGAAGGGATGGGCGCGCAAGACGTCCTGCACTCCATACAAAACGGAATTGGCGGTACTCTGGGCGGACTCGCCATGATCCTCGGTTTTGGCGCGATGCTGGGAAGATTAATTTCCGATACAGGCGCAGCGCAGCGCATTGCGACGACGCTCATTAATACGTTCGGCAAAAAACGCGTGCAATGGGCGCTGGTGATCACCGGGCTTATCGTCGGCCTGGCAATGTTTTTTGAAGTCGGATTCGTACTGCTGTTGCCGCTCGTTTTTACGATTGTGGCCTCATCGGGACTGCCCTTGCTGTATGTCGGGGTTCCAATGGTCGCCGCCTTATCCGTTACGCACTGCTTCCTGCCGCCGCATCCCGGCCCTACCGCTATTGCGACAATTTTTGAGGCAAATCTCGGTACGACCCTGCTGTATGGGTTAATCATTACCATACCGACCGTGATTGTTGCCGGCCCTCTGTTTTCAAAATTGCTGGCGCGCTTTGAGAAAGCGCCGCCTGAAGGATTATTTAATCCTCACCTATTCAGTGAAGAGGAGATGCCGTCATTCTGGAACAGTATTTTTGCCGCCGTGATCCCGGTCATTCTGATGGCCATCGCAGCGGTATGTGAAATCACACTACCAAAAACGAATGCCGTGCGGGTTTTCTTCGAATTTATCGGTAATCCAGCAGTGGCGTTGTTTATTGCCATTATCATCGCCATTTTTACGCTGGGGCGACGCAATGGACGTACGGTTGAGCAGGTGATGGATATCGTCGGCGAGTCCATTGGCGCTATTGCGATGATTGTTTTTATCATCGCGGGCGGCGGCGCGTTTAAGCAAGTGCTGGTGGATAGCGGCGTGGGTCAATATATCTCGCAATTAATGACCGGCACCTCGCTATCTCCGTTATTAATGTGCTGGACGGTAGCCGCCGTGCTGCGTATTGCGTTAGGTTCCGCGACCGTGGCCGCGATAACCACAGCGGGCGTCGTATTGCCGATTATTAACGTAACCCACGCCGATCCGGCGTTAATGGTACTGGCGACAGGCGCGGGAAGCGTTATTGCATCACATGTTAACGATCCCGGTTTTTGGCTGTTTAAAGGGTATTTTAATCTTAGCGTCGGGGAAACCCTACGCACCTGGACCGTTATGGAAACATTGATTTCTGTCATGGGGTTGCTGGGCGTACTGGCGCTGAATGCGGTTCTGCATTAATTCATCATCCGCAGCCCAATTAACCATGGGGGCGACGTTCCCGCCCCCGGTACTGGAGAAAACATGAGGAATCACAGAATTTCTTTGCAGGATATCGCTACGCTTG
Organism: Salmonella sp. 741265073_HBA; assembly: GCF_046569105.1. Lineage (NCBI taxonomy): Bacteria > Pseudomonadati > Pseudomonadota > Gammaproteobacteria > Enterobacterales > Enterobacteriaceae > Salmonella > Salmonella sp. 741265073_HBA. The sequence continues at coordinate 5,618 of NZ_JBKFRY010000006.1, forward strand.
CAGGCGTGACAAAAATGACGGTGAGCCGTTACATCCGCTCACCGAAAAAAGTCGCCAGGGAAACCGGCGAGCGTATTGCGCAGATCATGAAAGAAATTAACTACATACCAAATCGCGCGCCAGCTATGCTGTTAAACGCGCAAAGTTACACTCTGGGCGTGCTGATCCCCTCTTTTCAGAACCAGTTGTTTGCCGACATTCTTGCCGGGATTGAATCCGTAACGTCGGGTCATAACTACCAAACTCTCATTGCGAATTACAATTACAATCGCGATTCGGAAGAAGAGTCCGTTATCAATTTACTGTCTTACAATATCGACGGCATTATTCTTTCAGAAAAATATCATACCCTCAGAACCGTCAAATTCCTGCGCTCAGCAACCCTTCCGATTGTAGAACTCATGGACATCCAGGGCGACCGCTTAGATATGGAGGTAGGGTTTGATAACCGTCAGGCCGCCTTTGATATGGTCAGCACCATGCTGGATAAACGCCAGCGGCGAAAAATCCTCTATCTGGGTTCAAAAGACGATATCCGAGATGAGCAGCGTTATCATGGCTACTGCGATGCGATGACGCGCCGGGGGCTGGCGCCGTTGCGCATCAATCCCCGCGCTATCTCCTCTATCCATCTGGGGATACAACTAATGCGTGATGCGCTTGCTGCGCACCCGGACGTGGATGGCGTCTTTTGTACAAATGACGATATCGCAATGGGCGCTCTACTGTGGTGCCGCGAGCGTCAACTGGCCGTACCGGAGCAGATCTCCATCGCCGGCTTCCACGGTCTGGAGATGGGCAGGCAAATGATACCGAGCCTCGCCAGCGTAATTACCCCTCGTTTTGAGATCGGGCGCAGAGCCGCGCAGATGTTGCTCAACAAAATTAAAAATAACGATCTCAACCATAATACGATTGATTTGGGTTATCAGATTTATCACGGCAGCACGTTATAAATTTTTTGATCTACTTTTTCCCGCAGCTTGCCTGAGCTTAACGCGTAGCCAAAAGCGCCACGCGTCAGGTTACGCACTACATCATTCGAGGAATACCAGGCTATCTGCCGGATGGCGGCGGAAAGGACTTATCAGGCCTACGGGTCATAGTAGGCCGGATAAGCGCAGCGCCATCAGGCACTGCGCTTTACTGCATTGCCGGATGGCGGCCTGTGATTACGACTTACGCAGCATTAGCCACAGGCTAATCAGGAAGAAAGACGCGCTCGGCAGCAGCGCGCCGACAATCGGCGGAATGCCGTATACCAGCGTCAGCGGGCCAAAAATCTGGTCGAGGACGTAAAAGACGAAGCCGAAGCTAATCCCCGTCACCACGCGCACGCCCATCGGCACACTACGCAGCGGTCCAAAGATAAACGACAGCGCCATCAGCATCATCACCGCCACGGAGAGCGGCTGGAAGATTTTACTCCACATATTGAGCTGATAACGTCCGGCGTCCTGTCCGCTCGACTTCAGATATTTAACGTAGTTATGCAGACCGCTGATGGAAAGCGCATCCGGGTCCAGCGCCACCACGCCTAACTTATCCGGCGTCAGATTCGTTTTCCAGGTGCCGCTCACCGTCTGCGAACCGGTGATCTGTTTCGGGTTTTGCAGATCGGACTCATCCACCTGCGACAAACGCCAGACCTTATGCTCCGGGTCGAATTTTGCCGAAGCGGCGTAACGCACCGACTGCAAACGACGCTGATCGTTGAAAGCGTAAATACTAATGCCGGCCAGCTCCTCGTCGCCCTTCACCCGTTCAATATAGACAAAGTTATTCCCGTCTTTCGCCCACAGACCTTGCTGGGTGGAAAGCAGCGAACCGCCATACATCGCCTGCGCACGATAGTTACGCGCCATCTGCTCGCCCTGCGGGGCGACCCATTCGCCGATCGCCATGGTTAACAGCACCAGAGGGATAGCCGTTTTCATCACCGACAGCGCCACCTGCATACGGGTGAAACCCGATGCCTGCATCACCACCAGTTCGCTACGCTGCGCCAGCATCCCCAGCCCCAGCAGCGCGCCAAGCAGCGCCGCCATAGGAAAGAAGATCTGGATATCCTTAGGTACGCTGAGCAGGGTGTACATACCCGCGCCCAGCGCGTCGTAGTTACCCTGCCCCGCTTTTTTCAGCTGATCGACAAACTTGATGATCCCGGAGAGCGACACCAGCATGAACAACGTCATCATGATGGTGGTAAAAATGGTTTTACCGATATAGCGGTCAAGTACACCAAATGGCTGCATTATACCGCTCCTTTACGCAGAAAACGGGCACGCAGGCGGCGGACCGGCACCGTATCCCACAGGTTTAAACCAATCGCCAACGCCAGATAGATCAGGTTGACCGCCCACATCCAGATAACCGGGTCCAGTTTGCCTTTACCGCCATTCGATTTAATGGAGGTCTGGATCAGGAAGAACAGCAGATAAAGCAGCATGGCGGGCAACATAGACAAGACGCGCCCCTGACGTGGATTCACCACGCTGAGCGGCACGACCATCAGCGCCATCATAAACACGGTAAAGACTAACGTGATACGCCAGTGCAGCTCGGCACGAGCGCGATCGTTGTCGGTATTCCACAGCGTGCGCATGTCCATCTGGTCGGTATCGTTCGGGTCCAGCGCCACGGCCTGATGGCCAATAATCGCCTGATAGTTCTGGAAGTCGGTGATGCGAAAATCGCGTAGCAACGCCGTCCCTTCAAAACGCGTCCCTTTGTTTAAGGTGACAACCTGGGAACCATCGCGCAACTGGGTAAGGTGTCCGGAATCGGCCACGACTACAGAAGGACGAGCATTGCCCTTAGGGCGAATCTGCGCCAGGAAAACATCGTGGAAGTCGCTGCCGTCAACGCTTTCGATAAACAGCACCGAGCTGCCGTTAGTCGCCTGCTGGAATTGCCCCTGCGCCAACGCCGCCATACCGGGGTTCGCTTTCGCCTCCGCCAGCACTTCATCCTGGTGTTTTGACGACCAGGGGCCGGCCCACATCACGTTAACCGCCGCAAGGATACCGGTAAATAACGCCAGTACCATGGCGGCCTTTACCAGCACGGCTTTGCTCAACCCACAGGCGTGCATGACCGTAATTTCACTTTCGGTATACAGTTTGCCCAGCGTCATCAGCAGCCCCAGGAACAGGCTTAAAGGCAGGATGAGCTGCGCCATTTCCGGTACGCCCAGCCCCAGAAGCGAGAGCACCAGATTTGCGGGAATATCGCCGTCAACCGCCGCGCCGAGAATCCTCACTAACTTTTGACAAAAGAAGATCAAAAGTAAGATGAAGAGTATCGCCAGCTGGCTTTTGAGCGTCTCCCGCACCAGATATCTTATGATTATCACTTTAAATACGCCCGTAAAAACCCATTTTTTTGCTGGAATTTAGCTTGTTTCATGGCTTAAACGTCATTTATTCTCTTGAGTCGTCGAAATCATCGCTAAGATCATTATACTCAGCGGATTCACCTCTCAGAACTTGTTCTGACGTGCCAATGCCGTAATAACGTTAAGATTAACACGAAGTCACCGCAACAGCGGATATGAGTTACGAAAGCTTTCAATTTCTATACTCTAATGGATTTCGAGTTGCAGGCAGGCGGCAAGACTGTGAAGCCCCGGAGCTTACATCAGGTAAGTGACAGGGGTGAGCAGGCGCAGCCAACGCATCTGCAACTTGAAAGACGACGAGTATAGCTGTAGCCACCACTGTTGTCTTTAAGATTCAGGAGCATAGTGCATGGAGTTCAGTGTAAAAAGCGGTAGCCCGGAGAAACAGCGGAGTGCCTGCATTGTCGTGGGCGTCTTTGAACCGCGTCGCCTTTCTCCGATTGCAGAACAGCTCGACAAAATTAGCGACGGATACATCAGCGCATTGCTGCGTCGCGGCGAACTGGAAGGAAAACCGGGGCAGACTCTGTTGCTGCACCATGTTCCTAACGTTCTTTCCGAGCGAATCCTCCTCATTGGTTGCGGCAAAGAGCGCGAGCTTGATGAACGTCAGTATAAGCAGGTTATTCAGAAAACGATAAATACTCTGAATGATACCGGCTCAATGGAAGCCGTCTGCTTCCTGACCGAACTGCACGTCAAAGGCCGCAACAACTACTGGAAAGTGCGTCAGGCCGTCGAAACGGCCAAAGAGACGCTTTATAGCTTTGATCAACTCAAGACCAACAAGAGCGAGCCGCGCCGCCCGCTACGTAAGATGGTCTTTAATGTGCCGACCCGCCGTGAGCTCACCAGCGGCGAACGCGCCATTCAGCACGGTCTGGCCATCGCCGCCGGGATTAAGGCAGCGAAAGATCTCGGCAACATGCCGCCCAATATCTGTAACGCCGCCTACCTGGCGTCACAGGCGCGCCAGTTGGCCGACAGCTACAGCAAAAATGTCATCACCCGCGTCATCGGCGAACAGCAAATGCGCGAACTGGGTATGAACGCTTATCTGGCGGTCGGCCACGGTTCGCAGAATGAATCGCTGATGTCGGTGATTGAGTACAAGGGCAATCCATCCGAAGACGCGCGCCCGATCGTGCTGGTGGGTAAAGGCCTGACCTTCGACTCCGGCGGCATCTCCATCAAGCCATCTGAAGGGATGGACGAGATGAAGTACGACATGTGCGGCGCGGCGGCGGTTTACGGCGTGATGCGTATGGTCGCCGAGCTTCAGCTACCGATTAACGTTATCGGCGTGCTGGCGGGCTGTGAAAACATGCCGGGCGGACGCGCGTATCGTCCGGGCGACGTGCTGACCACCATGTCTGGTCAAACCGTTGAAGTCCTGAACACCGACGCCGAAGGCCGTCTGGTTTTGTGCGACGTGCTGACCTACGTTGAGCGCTTCGAACCGGAAGCCGTCATTGACGTGGCGACGCTAACCGGCGCCTGCGTGATTGCGCTGGGCCATCACATTACCGGTCTGATGTCGAACCATAACCCGCTGGCGCATGAACTGATTGGCGCGTCCGAGCAAGCGGGCGACCGCGCGTGGCGTCTGCCGCTGGGCGATGAGTTCCAGGAACAACTGGAGTCCAACTTTGCGGATATGGCGAACATTGGTGGTCGTCCTGGCGGCGCTATCACCGCGGGCTGCTTCCTGTCGCGCTTTACCCGTAAGTACAACTGGGCGCACCTGGATATCGCCGGCACCGCCTGGCGCTCCGGCAAAGCGAAAGGCGCGACGGGTCGTCCGGTAGCGCTGCTGTCGCAGTTCCTGCTCAATCGTGCGGGCTTTAACGGCGAAGAGTAAGTTTGAGATTACCCCGTAGGCCTGATAAGGCGCATTCGCGCCGCCATCAGGCGTTTTGCCGGATGGCGCTGCGCTTATCCGGCCTACGGGAGGCATCATGGCAACGCATTTAAATCCACCACAAGAAGCCCCATATATGAAAAATGCGACGTTCTATCTTTTGGATAATGACACTACCGTCAACGGTTTAAGCGCCGTTGAACAACTGGTGTGTGAAATTGCCGCAGAACGTTGGCGAGCCGGCAAGCGCGTGCTGATCGCCTGCGAAGATGAGAAGCAGGCCATTCGGCTGGATGAAGCGCTGTGGGCGAGACCGGCGGAAAGTTTTGTTCCGCACAATCTGGCAGGCGAAGGCCCACGCGGCGGCGCGCCGGTTGAAATCGCCTGGCCGCAAAAACGCAACAGCAGCCCGCGCGATATTTTAATCAGCCTGCGTACAAGCTTTGCAGATTTTGCCACCGCTTTCACAGAAGTGGTAGACTTCGTCCCTTACGAAGAAACTTTGAAACAACTGGCGCGCGAACGCTACAAAGCCTACCGCGTGGCTGGTTTTAACCTGAATACGGCAACCTGGAAATAATGGAAAAGACATATAACCCCCAAGATATCGAACAGCCGCTTTACGAGCACTGGGAAAAGCAGGGCTATTTCAAGCCTAACGGCGACGAAAGCAAAGAGTCCTTCTGCATCATGATCCCGCCGCCGAACGTCACCGGCAGTTTGCATATGGGACATGCTTTCCAGCAAACCATCATGGATACCATGATCCGTTACCAGCGTATGCAGGGTAAAAACACCCTGTGGCAGGTCGGCACCGACCACGCCGGGATCGCGACCCAGATGGTGGTTGAGCGCAAGATTGCCGCTGAAGAAGGTAAAACCCGTCACGACTACGGCCGCGATGCGTTTATCGACAAAATCTGGCAGTGGAAAGCGGAATCCGGCGGCACCATTACCCGTCAGATGCGCCGTCTCGGCAACTCCGTTGACTGGGAGCGCGAGCGCTTCACCATGGACGAAGGTCTTTCCAATGCCGTGAAAGAAGTCTTTGTCCGCCTGTACAAAGAAGACCTGATTTACCGTGGCAAACGCCTGGTGAACTGGGACCCGAAGCTGCGCACCGCCATCTCTGACCTGGAAGTGGAAAACCGCGAGTCCAAAGGCTCGATGTGGCACATCCGCTATCCGCTTGCCGACGGCGCGAAAACCGCAGACGGTAAAGATTACCTGGTCGTCGCCACCACCCGTCCGGAAACCGTACTGGGCGATACCGGCGTGGCCGTGAACCCGGAAGATCCGCGTTATAAAGATCTGATTGGCAAATTCGTTATTCTGCCGCTGGTTAACCGCCGCATTCCGATTGTGGGCGACGAACACGCCGATATGGAAAAAGGCACCGGCTGCGTGAAGATCACCCCGGCGCACGACTTTAACGACTATGAAGTCGGGAAACGTCACGCCCTGCCGATGATCAACATCCTGACCTTTGATGGCGACATTCGCGAAAGCGCGGAAGTGTTCGATACCAAAGGTGAAGAGTCTGACGTTTATTCCAGCGAGATTCCGGCTGAGTTCCAAAAGCTGGAACGCTTTGCTGCCCGTAAGGCCATCGTTGCTGCGGTTGACGCGCTCGGCCTGCTGGAAGAAATTAAACCGCACGATCTGACCGTCCCTTACGGCGACCGTGGCGGCGTGGTTATCGAACCGATGCTAACCGACCAGTGGTACGTCCGTGCCGACGTGCTGGCGAAACCGGCAGTGGAAGCGGTTGAGAACGGCGACATTCAGTTCGTACCGAAGCAGTACGAAAACATGTATTTCTCCTGGATGCGCGATATCCAGGACTGGTGTATATCTCGTCAACTGTGGTGGGGTCACCGTATCCCGGCATGGTATGACAACGACGGCAACGTCTACGTTGGCCGTACCGAAGACGAAGTGCGTCAGGAAAATAACCTCGGCGCCGACGTTGCGCTGCGTCAGGACGAAGACGTTCTCGATACCTGGTTCTCCTCCGCGCTGTGGACCTTCTCTACCCTCGGCTGGCCGGAAAACACCGACGCCCTGCGTCAGTTCCACCCCACCAGCGTGATGGTGTCCGGCTTCGATATCATCTTCTTCTGGATTGCCCGCATGATCATGATGACCATGCACTTCATCAAAGATGAAAACGGCAAGCCGCAGGTGCCGTTCCATACCGTCTATATGACCGGTCTGATTCGCGACGACGAAGGCCAGAAGATGTCCAAATCCAAGGGTAACGTTATCGACCCGCTGGATATGGTGGACGGCATCTCCCTGCCGGAACTGCTGGAAAAACGCACCGGCAACATGATGCAGCCGCAGATGGCGGAGAAAATTCGCAAGCGTACCGAGAAGCAGTTCCCGAATGGCATCGAGCCGCACGGCACCGACGCCCTGCGCTTTACCCTGGCGGCGCTGGCTTCGACCGGCCGCGACATCAACTGGGATATGAAGCGTCTGGAAGGCTACCGTAACTTCTGTAACAAGCTGTGGAACGCCAGCCGCTTTGTGCTGATGAACACCGAAGAGCAGGATTGCGGCTTCAATGGCGGCGAAATGACGCTGTCGCTGGCGGACCGCTGGATACTGGCGGAGTTTAACCGGACGGTGAAAGCGTACCGCGAAGCGCTGGACAACTTCCGCTTCGATATCGCCGCGGGCATTCTGTATGAATTCACCTGGAACCAGTTCTGCGACTGGTATCTGGAGCTGACCAAGCCGGTAATGACCGGGGGTTCCGAGTCTGAACTGCGCGGCACCCGCCATACGCTGGTCACCGTACTGGAAGGTCTGCTGCGCCTGGCGCACCCGATCATCCCGTTCATCACCGAAACCATCTGGCAGCGCGTGAAGGTCATTTGCGGTATTACCGCCGACACCATCATGCTGCAGCCGTTCCCGGAATATAACGCCGCACAGGTGGATGAAGCCGCGTTGGCCGATACCGAGTGGCTGAAGCAGGCGATCGTCGCGGTACGTAACATTCGTGCGGAAATGAACATCGCCCCGGGTAAACCGCTGGAACTGCTGCTGCGCGGCTGTAGTGAAGAAGCCGTTCGTCGTGTTAACGACAACCGTAGCTTCCTGCAAACCCTGGCGCGTCTGGAAAGCATCACCGTGCTGCCAGCTGATGACAAAGGCCCGGTTTCCGTGACCAAAATCATCGACGGCGCTGAACTGCTGATCCCGATGGCTGGCCTCATCAACAAAGACGATGAGCTGGCGCGTCTGGCGAAAGAAGTGGCGAAAATCGAAGGCGAGATTGCCCGTATCGAAGGCAAACTCTCCAACGAAGGTTTCGTTGCCCGCGCGCCGGAAGCGGTCATTGCCAAAGAGCGTGAGAAGCTGGAAGGCTATGCAGAAGCGAAAGCGAAGCTGATTGAGCAGCAGGCGGTTATTAGCGCGCTGTAATCTGAAAGCCTGATGGCGCTTCGCTTACCAGGCCTACACGTTCGCTTATTGAAATGGCGCGATCGGTAGGCCGGATAAGGCATTCACGCCGCCATCCGACAACATGAATTATGGGCCGACGTAAACGTCGGCCTTTTTACATCAGATAAACGGGAAGTAAGGCATGATGCCACGAGAAATCCACATTAGCGGGCCATTTTCCAGCGGCGTCTCATCATTGGTTAACTCAAGTGAATCCAGATCGCCCTGGACCTGTGTATTCTGCGCCAGCCAGCTCACCAGCCCAATTTTCAACCACGGATAAGCCAGCCCTAAGGTCACGCCGGAAATCACAAACACCACCAGTAACCGCCACAGCATACCGTGTGCAGTGACAGAGGAATGAAAACGAATCGAATCGTTCGCCAGTGACAAATTGTTTAAAAACAGGTTGCGTAACGCCACATATAAGTAACTGGTTACCACAATAATCGCGAGAAAATAGAGGAAATAACATGCCATTATCTGTCCATAATATTGCAGAATAAGCGCCCCTCCTGCCTGCGCATTCCCCATCATACTCAAAAGAATCATGTCGGTGAACACCGGCGCGATTAGATAACCAATCACGACAGCAAAAGGGAAAAGGGTCAACATTGCCAACACGCACCCTCTGATGCACGTTTTAACATTAACCTGAATCGAGAAACGATGAATGCCAAAGTTTGCGCCATTGCCAAACAAGGTCATCCATTTGCTGTAGGTAATACCGTTAATGACCCCTATCCCAATAATAGCCAGCAAACCGAGAAAAACGATATTGAACACTAAACCGCCGACGGCGATGGTTACCAGTGAGATAATATAAAGAACAATATAAAGCGCCACCATCAGGAGTACCGGGAGAGCGAACATGTACCACCAGGCGCGCCGCATGGAACACTGGAATCCAAAATGTACGCCATTAAGCGAAGTCATCATCGCCTGATACTGTAATCCTTTCACCGCCATAAAAGGAATAATCGCAATTAATAAGCCGAATAGCGTAAAACCGAGACCGGGATGACCGTGTTCAATAAGAGAGAGGCTAACAATATAAATAATAAAAACTAACAACACACTAATAAATAATGCGCTGCCCGTGGCTTTGTAAGCAAAAGGCTGATTGTTTAGCGTCATATTAGTATAAATATAACGTCGACATTTCACCATCGCCCACGGCGCATAGATTCCCAACGTGATACACGTCAACAAGAAATTCACAAGGCAAATAACAAAATACTTTCCGCCCTTGCCTGTAAACACCAACGTGTGATTATGGTTATCTTTACTACTGATAACGTTATTCATGAATCATATCCCTGACTTGCAGTCTATTAGAATTAATAATAAAAATCAGTAGATTGTTACTGATTCGACTACAATACTATTTTTGTTTAATTTTTCCGCCTTTTATTTTGTCTGATTCAGGATCTCCTTGCGCGTGACTCAAGACGGTGGTATTAAAGTAATCTATAAATAAATTTTAAAAATTGAGCCATATTATGAATAATGTCGCCTCGCCAACGCTCACGGTGCGCCGAATCACTACCGCCGACAATGCCGCTATTGCCCGTGTCATCCGTCAGGTTTCAGCGGAATACGGACTTACCGCCGATAAAGGTTATACCGTTGCCGACCCCAATCTGGATGAACTGTATCAGGTTTATAGCCAACCGGGCGCGGCCTACTGGGTGGTAGAGCAAAACGGTTGTGTGGTGGGCGGCGGCGGCGTGGCGCCGTTATCCTGTAGCGAACCAGACATTTGTGAACTGCAAAAAATGTATTTTTTACCGATGATTCGTGGTCAGGGGCTGGCGAAAAAGCTGGCGCTGATGGCGCTGGATCATGCCCGTGAACAGGGTTTTAAACGCTGCTATCTGGAAACAACGGCTTTTTTACGCGAGGCGATTGCGCTATACGAACGTTTAGGATTTGAGCATATTAGCGAACCGCTCGGCTGCACCGGACATGTCGATTGCGAAGTGAGGATGTTAAAGGATCTCTGAAAACCAGGCGTTTATTTATCCTCGCCAGGTATTATTTTTGCTGATATAAGTAATCCCGGAAACATCCTGTTATCCGGGAATCACTTATTATTCAAGGAAGTTATAAATGAAACGCCTATTATCAGCAATTGTTTTCCCCGCTATGTTTATTAGTATCTCTAATGTATATGCATTAGATATACAGCCCGGCGAATGAAAAATATAGAAATGCGCACCATCAATCCAGATACAAAAGAAGTATTAATGGATGAAAAAAATTCGGGCATAGCGACGCTTATGTGTTATACCCCTAAAATGTCTGAAGATTCTAAAAAAATGGTGAAGGGTTTTTCTACCAGTGCAGGCGGTTGCACGACAACATTTGTAGAAAGTACGGATACCAAACTGATCAATGAGACTGTGTGTAATAATCCTGATGTCAAATCGCACTCTATTGTAGAAACGACGAAAATAAGCGATACAGAATTTGCGATGACCATGAAATCGGATGTCGATGCAGGAGGTAATAAAACAACCTCCATCAACAAAATTAAACAAACTTTTGTTGGCAAGACCTGCTCTGAAGCGTCAAAAGGCGTGAAACAGTAACTATTTCAACACAAAAACCCGTAGTGGTTGATGCAAAAATGGCATTATTCACGGTCAACTTTCGGGAATATAACACTGAGTGAGTTCTTTTTTGCCTGCCGCTGGCAGGCTTTACTCAGAACAGAATATCATGAAAATGACCTTTCCTGCTCGCCAGCAGCTTGATGCCGGGCGGATGACCACCACAAATTTTGCAGGTGGCGACAGCGTAAAAGATAAAAACGCTAATCTTTAATTTTACCCGTTATCCGGCGGCTGGCACGCCGCTATGAAAACGAAACTCGCGGTCTGGCGACAAGATAAGGTCAGCTTCCACCTCGCCAAAATAGCGCACGCGCGCAGAAATGTCCTCGGCGGAAATCTGCTGCGCCAGCGCCAGGTAATCCTGATAATGCCGCGCTTCGGAGCGCAGAAGCGAGAGATAAAACGTCTGTAAATCCTCATCCAGCCAGGGCGCCAGAGCGGCAAAACGTTCGCAGGAGCGGGCTTCGATATACGCCCCGCAAATCAGCTTATCAATTAAGGTGAGCGGTTCGTGCGTGCGTACCGCTTTCAACATTCCTTTCGCGTAGCGGCTGGCGGTGATTTTCACATAAGGAATGTTTCTGACCTGCATGACCTCGCGTACCTGCCAAAAATGGTGCAACTCCTCTTTAATCAATAACACCATACGGTCGATAAGCTGACGACCCCAGGGGTCATCAGTTTGCGGCATGGCGCTTTTGCTAATCTGTTTATGCAGGGCAACAAAATCCGGCTCCGGCCCCTGACGAAACGCGAACGCCTCGTAAGGTTGCAGCCAGGCGAGCAGCGCGTCGGCGCCCGATTTATCGGCGACATATTTACGCACCAACAGCAACGCGGTTTGCGCAGCCTTCAGTTCGCAGATCAAGTGATCGGTAAGCAGAAGAGGAAGATTTTGCGGATCGCGGGCCTGGACAATCCACGCCTGCGGCGTCGGGCAATGCAGGAAATTAAGCACCGGAGAGAGTATTTGCGGGTAATTCATACGTAACCTGTTAAAAAAATACGACAGCAGACGCTGCCGTACCGTCATACTATACAGCTTTAGTGACGCACGCCGTCGTCATCTTCATCGACATAATCGTCGTCATCACCCTCTTCGCCATTAGGGTCTTCAAAATAGGTTCCCCAGCCGTCGTATTCGACATCATATTTTTCCGCCAGGTTCATCAGTTGCTCAACCTGAGCGTCGATGAGTTCGGCGTTCAACGCGCACTCGCTGAGAATGTCGCAACAAATAACCGTATCGCCCTCTTCCACTTCCAGCTCTTCCGGCTCCGTCACTTCATAGCCGAGTTTAAAGGCTTCTACCGCGGCCTTTTCCAACGTTTCGAAATCGTCAGCGGAAAGGTGATGCTCGATAGTGTACAGCGCATCCGGATCGCTGCCGTCCTCAAGTAACTCTTCAATAATTAACCGCGTTTCTTCACGCTGCTCTTCCAGTAATTCCGGGTTTGCCATAGCTCGTTCCTCATAGATGTCCTGCCGATACTCTTATTGTCACATACCGCCGACGTTGCCTCCACCTTATCGAGAAAAGTTTTATCAAACAGGGTTGCAAATGAATAACCATCCATATAAAGTGAATTTTAATTCAATGAGAGGCCTAAGCCATGTGAGGGAAGTATGTCTACGTTTTACCAAAAACCTTTTTTAAAGTTACTTGATTTCACCGCCAGCGAGCTCACTGCTCTGTTGCAGCTTGCCGCCAAACTGAAAGCCGATAAGAAAAACGGTAAAGAAGAACAAAAGCTGGTGGGTAAAAATATTGCGCTCATCTTCGAAAAAGACTCGACCCGGACACGATGCTCTTTCGAAGTTGCCGCATACGATCAGGGGGCGTGCGTGACGTACCTGGGTTCCAGCGGGAGCCAGATCGGCCATAAAGAGTCCATCAAAGATACTGCCCGCGTCCTGGGCCGGATGTTTGACGGTATTCAGTATCGAGGATATGGCCAGGAGATCGTCGAAACGCTGGCTGAATATTCCGGTGTGCCGGTATGGAACGGTTTAACCGATGAGTATCACCCAACGCAATTACTGGCGGATCTGCTCACCATGCAGGAACATCTGCCGGGTAAAGCCTTTAACGAGATGACGTTGGTCTATGCCGGAGACGCGCGTAATAACATGGGTAACTCCATGCTGGAAGCCGCCGCGTTAACAGGATTGGATCTCCGTCTGGTCGCGCCAAAAGCCTGCTGGCCGCAAGCCGCGTTAGTGGCGGAGTGCAGCGCCATGGCGAAAAAGAACGGCGGCGCCATCACCCTGACCGAAGATATCGCCTCAGGCGTAAAAGGCGCGGATTTTATCTATACCGATGTTTGGGTCTCTATGGGCGAACCCAAAGAGAAATGGGCGGAGCGTATTGCCCTGCTGCGTGATTATCAGGTCAACAGCCAGATGATGGCGTTAACCGGCAATCCGCAGGTTAAGTTCCTGCATTGTCTGCCTGCGTTCCATGATGACGAAACCACGCTCGGCAAAAAAATGGCCGAAGAGTACGGTTTACATGGCGGGATGGAAGTGACCGACGAGGTTTTTGAGTCTGCGGCCAGCATTGTCTTTGATGAAGCGGAAAACCGAATGCATACCATCAAAGCAGTAATGGTAGCGACGCTGTCTAAATAATGTCGTTATGATGCCGGATGGCGGTTGGCCTACAAGATCACAACGTGCAGGCGCCGCCATCCGGCACAAAATATTACGCTATCAGCATTTTCACCACCGCTTTACGTACCCGCGCCGGTTCTCCCACCGCGCACAGGGGCTTATGCACTTCGCCGGGATAAAACACCACAAAGTCACCTTCGTTCAGGACGACGGTTTTCTCGCCGACGCTCGTCGGTAAAAATGCAATGTCTTTATCCGCCAGCCAGTCAGTGTGCGGCGTTCCCGCAGGCCGGGTACTGAATGCCATCCCTTCCTGACCTTGTAGCACAATCTGAATATCAAGATAACGGGCGTGATACTCTGCGCTGCGCGATTCGCCCGGCTCCGTCATATTTTCAGAAATCATATAAAACAGCCTGTCGCCGTCAATGTCATACTTACCTGGCGCGGTCGTTGCCGTGACATGCGCATTGACGTGCTCAATCGCCTGCCGTAACGCCGTCGGCAGCCAGGCCTCCAGATGTTCAATATTGCCAATAATCATCGCATCCCCTTAGTTAAAACAGCGTTTTATTTTTCTCTTTATACGAGAAAAATGGCTGCCATACTACCCTTACTCTCATCGATTTTGCGCCAGCGCATGTTTATCGCCAGCGGTGTTTATATATTGTTAATAGTTCGCCCAACTTTATGCAGTACCTATGCATAAACCCCAGCGGCGCCAAATCGCCATCACTAACAACGCTTTGATATTAAAGACGTTAACATAAAAACGTTTTAGCGATCACAATTCGCTCTCCCTGCATAAATGACTTCTCTATCCATAGTTATTTTTAAATTATTTAAATATCTCCGATAATAAAATCCCCTTCACGCATAGTTATGCAACACTTAAAAATAATCACTTTATTTTCAATAAGTTAAGATTTAAATATCATTCAATACAACAAACAAATAATTAACAATAAAAAAATAACAAACCATATAGCTGCGTAGTAATTCATTTAATGCCTTATTGTTTTTTGAATTTCTCTGACCCGGCTCATATATTAAATAAGAAAAATAGCACTCCTTGATTGATGTGAATCTCATCACATTAACAACCCAAATAAAATTCAATCATTGCTCCCGAATTTAACTGAAACGCCGCGACTGCAAGCACGCTAAATATTTGCAGCCACTCCTTCTTTATTCTTGAAATTATGTAAAAGGTATAATGATGGAAAAGCATTTTGTCGGTTCTGAAATTGGTCAATTACACAGCGTAATGTTGCATCGTCCCAATCTCAGCCTAAAAAGACTTACCCCTTCAAATTGTCAGGAATTACTTTTTGACGATGTATTATCCGTAGAGCGCGCTGGCGAAGAGCATGACATTTTTGCCAACACGCTGCGCCAGCAAGGGATAGAAGTGTTGCTGTTAACCGACCTGCTCACCCAAACGCTAGATGTGGCTGACGCTAAAGCCTGGCTACTGGACACGCAAATTTCCGATTATCGCCTTGGGCCCACCTTTGCCGCAGATATTCGCGCCTGGCTGGCGGATATGCCGCACCGTGAACTGGCTCGCCATTTAAGCGGCGGTTTAACTTACGGCGAAATCCCCGCCTCCATAAAAAATATGGTGGTCGATACTCACGATATTAATGACTTTATTATGAAGCCATTACCGAATCACCTATTTACCCGTGACACGTCCTGCTGGATATATAACGGCGTCTCAATTAACCCCATGGCAAAACCTGCACGCCAACGTGAAACGAATAATTTACGAGCTATTTATCGCTGGCATCCTCAATTCGCAGGCGGTGATTTCATTAAATATTTCGGCGACGAGGACATTAATTACGACCACGCCACTTTAGAGGGCGGCGATGTGCTGGTGATTGGCCGCGGCGCGGTGTTGATCGGTATGTCTGAACGTACTACGCCGCAGGGTGTCGAGTTCCTGGCGCAGGCATTGTTTAAACATCGTCAGGCGGAACGCGTCATTGCCGTTGAACTGCCAAAACATCGCTCCTGTATGCACCTTGACACCGTCATGACCCACATTGATATCGACACCTTCTCCGTCTATCCGGAAGTCGTTCGCCCGGACGTGCAGTGCTGGACGCTGACGCCAGACGGACGCGGCGGTCTGAAACGAACCCAGGAGAGCACGCTGGTTCATGCTCTTGAAAAAGCGCTTGGCATCGATCAGGTGCGCTTAATCACCACTGGCGGCGACGCATTTGAAGCTGAGCGCGAACAGTGGAATGACGCCAATAACGTGCTCACCCTGCGTCCCGGCGTGGTGGTGGGCTATGAGCGCAACATCTGGACCAACGAAAAATACGACAAAGCCGGCATTACCGTCCTTCCCATTCCCGGCGATGAACTGGGTCGCGGGCGCGGGGGCGCACGGTGCATGAGCTGTCCACTGGAACGCGATGGTATTTAAAGGAGACGTTATGGAAAACAAACGCACACTGGTCGTCGCGCTGGGCGGCAATGCGCTGCTCAAACGCGGCGAACCGCTGGAGGCTGATATTCAGCGTAAAAATATCGAACTGGCGGCCAGAACCATCGCCCACCTTACGCGGCAATGGCGCGTGGTGTTAGTGCACGGCAACGGCCCACAGGTAGGACTGCTGGCGCTACAAAATAGCGCCTACGCTAACGTTACACCCTACCCGCTCGATATTCTCGGTGCGGAAAGCCAGGGCATGATTGGCTACATGCTGCAACAGGCGCTGAAGAATCATCTGCCGGAGCGTGAAATCAGCGTCCTGCTCACGCAGGTCGAAGTCGATGCCAACGACCCGGCATTCCTCAATCCAACCAAATATATCGGCCCCATTTACGACGAAGCGCAGGCCCGTGTGTTACAGGCAGAAAAGGGCTGGGTATTCAAAGCCGACGGTAACGCCTTCCGCCGCGTTGTGCCCTCCCCGCAGCCGAAACGCATTGTGGAAAACGATGCCATCCGCGCGCTGATTAGCCGCGATCACCTGGTTATCTGTAACGGCGGCGGCGGCGTACCGGTCGTGGAAAAAGCCGATGGCTACCACGGTATCGAGGCGGTGATCGACAAAGATCTATCCGCCGCCCTGCTTGCCAGCCAAATTCACGCCGACGCGCTGCTCATTCTGACCGATGCCGACGCGGTGTATCTCGACTGGGGCAAGCCCACCCAACGCCCGCTGGCGCAGGTTACGCCGGAGCTGCTTCGTGAAATGCAGTTCGACGCCGGTTCGATGGGCCCGAAAGTGACCGCCTGCGCTGAGTTTGTCAGCCATTGCCGCGGCATTGCCGGAATCGGCTCGCTGGCGGATGGGCAAGCCATTCTCGCGGGCGAGAAAGGCACTTTGATTCGGTGTGAAACCGCCGACGTTGACGCATAAGGCTTTTTACCGGATGGCGGCTTCCGCCTTATTCGGCCTACAGAGCGCGCATAACCGTGGGCCGGATAAGCGCAGCGCCATCAGGCAATTCATTTTAACAAGGATATTGTAATGGTTATTTCACTGAAAAATCGTAACTTTTTGAAGCTGCTTGACTACACCCCGGCGGAAATCCAACACCTCATCGATCTGGCTATTGAGCTGAAAGCCGCAAAAAAAGCCGGATGCGAAAAGCAAACACTGATCGGCAAAAACATCGCGCTGATTTTTGAAAAAACCTCTACCCGCACCCGATGCGCGTTTGAAGTCGCCGCTTTCGACCAGGGCGCGCAGGTGACTTATCTCGGCCCAAGCGGCTCGCAGATCGGCCATAAAGAGTCCATGAAAGATACTGCTCGCGTCCTGGGGCGGATGTATGACGGCATCGAATATCGCGGTTTTGGTCAACACATTGTGGAAGAGCTGGGGGAATACGCGGGCGTTCCTGTCTGGAACGGCCTGACCGATGAATTTCACCCCACACAGATCCTGGCCGATCTGATGACCATGCTGGAACACGCGCCGGGCAAAACGCTGCCGGAACTGAGCTTCGCCTACCTGGGCGACGCGCGCAACAACATGGGCAACTCGCTGATGGTGGGCGCGGCGAAGATGGGCATGGATATCCGCCTGATAGCGCCAAAGTCCTTCTGGCCTGATGCCGCGCTGGTCGCGCAGTGCCGGGAAATCGCCAGCGTTACCGGCGCTCGTATCACCTTAACGGAGAGCGTCGAAGATGGCGTTCACGGTGTGGATTTCCTCTATACCGACGTCTGGGTCTCGATGGGAGAGCCCAAAGAAGCCTGGGCGGAGCGCGTCAGTCTGATGACGCCATATCAGGTCAACCAGCAGGTGGTAAACGCCACCGGTAATCCTGAT
Organism: Salmonella sp. 741265073_HBA; assembly: GCF_046569105.1. NCBI lineage: Bacteria > Pseudomonadati > Pseudomonadota > Gammaproteobacteria > Enterobacterales > Enterobacteriaceae > Salmonella > Salmonella sp. 741265073_HBA. The sequence continues at coordinate 23,867 of NZ_JBKFRY010000006.1, forward strand.
GTGAAGTTTATGCACTGCCTGCCCGCCTTCCATAACGAGCACACCAAAGTGGGACGCGAAATCGAAATGGCTTACGGCCTGAAAGGACTGGAGGTCACGGAAGAGGTGTTCGAGTCCGCAGGCTCGATAGTCTTCGATGAAGCGGAAAACCGGATGCACACCATCAAAGCGGTCATGGTGGCGACGCTCGGCGACTAATCCCACAGGATATGCGCCCTCGCGGCGCATATCCGTGATATCAGGAGAGAACATCATGGGTAAATTTAAATTTCCCACCGCTTATACCATCCTGTTTATTCTTATTGCCCTGGTCGCGGTGATGACCTGGATTGTGCCGGCGGGAAAATACCAAATGGCGATGAACGCCACGCTGGGAAAAGAGGTGCCGGTGGCGGGAACGTATGCCCCCGTGGACGCGCATCCGCAAGGGATTACCGCTGTTTTACTGGCGCCGATTGACGGCCTCTATAACCACGAAACCTACACCGCCGGCGCCATTGACGTCGCGCTGTTTGTCTTGATTATCGGCGGCTTTCTGGGGGTGGTGAATAAAACGGGGGCGATTGATGCCGGTATTGAACGGGTAACAGTCAAACTCAACGGCAAAGATGAGTGGATGATCCCCATTCTGATGGCGCTGTTCGCCGCAGGCGGCACTATCTATGGCATGGCGGAGGAGTCGTTGCCCTTCTACACGCTGCTGGTGCCGGTTATGATGGCGGCCCGCTTCGATTCGTTAGTGGCGGCGGCAACCGTACTGCTCGGCGCCGGGATAGGCACGCTCGGTTCGACCATTAACCCTTTCGCCACGGTCATTGCCGCCAACGCCGCTGGCATCCCTTTTACTCAGGGAATGCTGATGCGCGTACTGCTGTTAATTGTCGGCTACGTACTGTGCGTGTTTTGGGTAATGCGCTATGCGCGCAAAGTCCGCGCCCATCCTGAGCTTTCTATCGTGGCGGATAAAATGGAGGAAAATCGCGCCCATTTCCTCGGCAATCGCGCCAATACACTGCTGGAGTTTACGGCTACCCGGAAATGGGTGCTGCTGATCTTCGCCTCCTCTTTCGCGGTGATGATTTACGGCGTGGCGGTTCTCGGCTGGTGGATGGCGGAAATCTCCGGCGTTTTTCTGGCGGCGGCGATTATCGTTGGCGTGATAACGCGGATGGGCGAGGAAGCGTTCACCAGTACCTTTATCGACGGCGCGCGGGATTTGCTCGGCGTGGCGCTAATTATTGGTATCGCGCGCGGCATTGTGGTGGTCATGGATAACGGTATGATTACCCATACTATTTTGCACAGCGCGGAAAATCTGGTTTCCGGCCTCTCTACCACCATTTTCATAAACGTAACCTACTGGCTGGAAGTATTGCTCTCCTTCCTGGTGCCCTCCTCTTCCGGTCTTGCCGTATTGACAATGCCCATTATGGCGCCGTTAGCGGATTTTGCCCACGTACAGCGGGATTTGGTCGTAACCGCCTACCAGTCGGCCTCCGGGATTGTGAACCTGGTTACTCCCACCTCCGCCGTGGTCATGGGCGGTCTGGCGATCGCGCGGGTTCCCTATGTCCGCTATCTGAAATGGGTCGCGCCGCTGTTGCTGATCCTGACATTGCTGAATATGGCGGTACTGAGCATCGGAGCGATGATGTAACGAGCCAGATGGCGACGCGTCTTATCCGAGAGAACTGATAAGCACAGCGCCATCAGGCACGCCGTCACCTTTTTTGATCGGCTTCTCATTTTCCTGCAAAACCGCCCGATTGATCCGCAATCGATGTGACAAATGTGATGAATTTCGCCAGTCCGTTGATATTAATAATAAAGATAAGGTGCATTTATGAAGGAATACGATGATTACTCCGCCAAAGAACAACAGCAACTGGCGGTTTGTCAGCGCCTGATTAGTGAAAAAAGTTACCTGTCCCAGGAGGAGATTCGCCGCGATTTACAAAATGAGGGATTTGAAGGTATCAGTCAGTCTACGGTTTCGCGCCTGCTCAAGCTGCTGGGCGCAATAAAAATCAGAAATACGAAGGGACAAAAGATTTATTCCGTAAATCCCCAGCGGCGTCCTTCGCCGGATGCCGGACGTTCAATAGCTGAAATGGTCGTCAGCGTTGAACATAATAGCGAATTTATCCTTATCCATACGGCGGCAGGTTATGGTCGCGCCGTCGCGAGAATTCTGGATTACCACGCATTGCCGGAAATTCTCGGCGTCGTTGCCGGTAGCAGTATTGTCTGGGTCGCACCGCGGGTCGTTCAGCGCACGGCGCTGGTACACAAACAAATTAATTATTTGCTTAAAATGAATTTAAATTCATAAGAACCGTTTGCGACAAGTAAATCATGCATTAATTCGCTTGATCCCAAAACAGAGCTGAGTATAATCGCGGACAATTTGCCGGGAGGAAGCATGGTTCAGTGTGTACGACATTCTGTCTTACCGCGTCTGAAAAAGGACGCAGGCCTGCCGTTTTTCTTTCCGTTGAAAACCAATACCAAGCCCCTCAATTGAGGGGCTTTTTTTTGCCCAGGCGTCAGGAGATAAACATGGCTAACCCGCTATATCAAAAACATATCATTTCCATAAACGACCTCAGCCGCGACGATCTTAATCTGGTACTGGCGACGGCGGCGAAATTAAAAGCCAACCCGCAGCCGGAGCTATTGAAACATAAAGTGATCGCCAGCTGCTTTTTCGAAGCCTCCACGCGTACCCGCCTGTCGTTTGAAACTTCAATGCATCGCCTGGGCGCCAGCGTAGTGGGCTTCTCCGACAGCGCCAACACGTCGCTGGGGAAAAAAGGAGAAACGTTAGCCGACACGATCTCAGTGATTAGCACTTACGTGGACGCGATTGTGATGCGCCATCCGCAAGAAGGCGCGGCACGTCTGGCGACGGAGTTTTCCGGTCAGGTGCCGGTGCTCAATGCGGGCGACGGTTCGAACCAGCATCCGACGCAGACCCTGTTGGATCTGTTCACCATCCAGGAAACACAGGGCCGTCTGGATAACCTGCATATCGCGATGGTCGGCGATCTGAAATATGGCCGCACCGTGCATTCGCTAACCCAGGCGCTGGCGAAATTTAGCGGCAACCGTTTTTATTTTATCGCGCCGGACGCGCTGGCGATGCCGCAGTACATTCTGGATATGCTGGATGAAAAAGGAATGGCCTGGAGCCTGCATGGGTCTATTGAAGAGGTCATGGCCGACGTCGACATCCTCTATATGACTCGCGTACAGAAAGAGCGTCTCGACCCGTCGGAGTACGCCAATGTGAAGGCGCAGTTTGTTCTGCGCGCCAGCGACCTGAACGGCGCGCGTGAAAATATGAAAGTGCTGCACCCGCTGCCGCGGATTGATGAAATCACCACGGATGTGGATAAAACGCCACACGCCTGGTACTTCCAACAGGCGGGCAACGGTATTTTCGCTCGCCAGGCGTTACTGGCGTTGGTACTGAATAGCGAACTGAGTCTGTAAGGGAGAAAAGCGATGACACACGATAACAAACTGCAGGTTGAAGCCATTAAATGCGGCACCGTGATTGACCATATCCCTGCGCAGGTAGGCTTTAAACTGCTGAGTCTGTTTAAATTGACCGAGACCGATCAGCGAATCACTATCGGTCTGAATCTCCCGTCTGGCGAGATGGGGCGTAAAGACTTAATCAAAATAGAAAACACCTTCCTCACCGATGAGCAGGTTAACCAACTTGCTCTGTACGCGCCGCAGGCCACCGTTAACCGCATCGACAACTACGACGTAGTCGGGAAATCACGCCCCAGCCTGCCGGAGCGTATTAATAATGTGCTGGTTTGCCCGAACAGCAACTGCATCAGCCACGCGGAACCGGTATCCTCCAGCTTTGCAGTGAAAAAACGCGCCAATGATATCGCCCTCAAATGCAAATACTGTGAAAAAGAGTTTTCGCATTATGTGGTGCTGGCCAACTAATTTGGGTTGGTTATGAGATCCCGGCTCCCTATAATGAGCGGGGACATTCTATTACCGCTGTAATTCAGGAGAAATCATGAGCAAAACTATTGCGACGGAAAATGCACCAGCAGCAATCGGCCCATACGTACAGGGCGTTGACCTGGGTAGCATGGTAATCACTTCCGGTCAGATCCCGGTCGATCCGAAAACCGGTGCCGTAGCGGAAGACGTATCCGCTCAGGCACGTCAGTCGCTGGAAAACGTTAAAGCTATCGTGGAAGCCGCTGGCCTGAAAGTAGGCGACATTGTGAAAACGACCGTCTTCGTGAAAGACCTGAACGATTTCGCGACCGTCAACGCCACCTACGAAGCCTTCTTCACCGAGCACAACGCCACCTTCCCGGCGCGTTCCTGCGTGGAAGTTGCCCGTCTGCCGAAAGACGTGAAAATTGAGATTGAAGCGATCGCTGTTCGTCGCTAACGCTCGTTTATAGATAGTGGCCGGATGGCGCTATCGCTTATTCGGCCTGGTATGCCATCCAGGCCGATAATGCACAATACTTCGACGCTTACTGCCAGCCATAACGTCGGCTGTAAAACCCTTTCACCAACTGGGTTAACGTCATATAGCCCGCCAGAATGGCAATCAGCCACGGGAAATAGCTTAACGGCAGCGCCTGCAACTGCAGGTAAGACGCCAGCGGCGAAAACGGCAACGAAACTCCCACGACCATCACCAACAACGTCATCGCCATCAGCGGCCAGGCGGCGCGACTTTGAATAAACGGCAGACGGCGGGTACGGATCATATGCACAATCAGCGTTTGCGACAATAATCCCACCACAAACCAGCCGGACTGGAACAAAGTTTGCGTTTCTGGCGTATTCGCATGAAATACCCACCACATCAGACAAAAGGTCAAAATGTCGAAAATCGAGCTGATCGGACCGAAAAAGACCATAAAGCGCCCCAAATCCGCCGGATTCCAGCGCTGCGGCTTTTGAATTTGTTCTTCATCGACATTATCAAACGGAATCGCCACCTGGGATACATCGTACAGCAGGTTTTGAATCAGCAAGTGCAGCGGCAGCATTGGCAGGAACGGCAAAAAGGCGCTCGCTACCAGCACGCTAAACACGTTACCGAAATTTGAGCTGGCCGTCATCTTGATATATTTCAACATATTAGAAAAAGTACGACGACCTTCAATGACGCCTTCTTCCAGCACCATCAGGCTCTTTTCCAGCAGGATAATATCGGCGGCTTCACGGGCGATGTCCACCGCGCCATCTACCGAGATACCAATATCCGCCGCCCGCAACGCCGGGGCATCGTTAATCCCGTCGCCCATAAAACCGACCACATGCCCCTCGCGTTTGAGCAAAGTGACGATGCGCTCTTTATGCATCGGCGTCAGACGCGCAAACAACGTCGTACGGGCGGCCAGCGCCGCCAGCGCGTCGTCGCTTAACCCTTCAATATCACTGCCAATAACGACATCGCCCGCATCCAGCCCAACTTCATGGCAAACTTTCGCCGCTACCAGCTCGCTGTCGCCGGTGAGAATTTTCACCGTAATTCCGCTCGCCTTCAGCGCTTTCAGCGCCGGCGCGGTGGTCTCTTTCGGCGGATCGAGAAAAGCAATATACCCTTCCAGGATCAGGTCAGATTCATCGATACGCTGGTAATCGCCCTCACGCGCAGGCAGGTATTTGGTCGCGACTGCGACCACGCGTAGCCCCTGACGGTTCAGCGTGTCGGTAACGCGTTTCACCCGGCGCAGCATATTGTCGTCCAGTGGCACAATATCGCCGTTGTGGCGCACCTGAGTACACACGTTCAGGATCTCCTGTAACGCGCCTTTGCAGACCAGTTGATGCACGTTCGAATCTTCGGCGACCACCACCGACATCCGGCGACGCTCAAAATCAAACGGGATCTCATCGATTTTCTGCCAGCGTCCGGAGAGCTGACGCGCGGCGGTTTCGTCTACTCCCTCCAGGACCGCCGTATCCAGTAAATTTTTTAGACCGGTCTGATAATGGCTGTTCAGCCAGGCGCAATGCAGTACATGCTCGCTGGGCTTACCAGAAATATCCGTATGATTCTCCAGCACAATTTTGTCCTGCGTCAGTGTGCCGGTTTTATCGGTGCACAGAATATCCATCGCGCCGAAGTTCTGAATCGCATCAAGGTGCTTCACGATAACTTTCTGTTTCGAGAGCTTCACCGCCCCGCGCGCGAGGGTGGAGGTGACGATCATCGGCAACATTTCCGGGGTGAGCCCTACCGCTACCGAAAGCGCAAATAGCGCCGCTTCCCACCAGTCACCTTTCGTGTAACCATTAATAATCAGTACTACCGGCGCCATGACCAGCATAAAGCGGATCAGCAACATACTGACGCGGCTAATTCCTTTCTGGAAAGCGTTCTGCTCGTTATCTTGTTCCGAAACGCGCCCCGCCAATTGACCAAACCAGGTGTCGGCGCCGGTCGCCATCACCACGGCCTGCGCCGTTCCGCTCACGACGTTCGTCCCCATAAAGCACAGCGTGTCGCACTCAAGCGGGTTATTTTGCCGGGGCTCACGCGTCGCAGCGACTTTCTCGACCGGCAGAGATTCGCCGGTCAGCGACGCCTGGGCGACAAACAGATCGCGCGCCTGGATAATCCGTAAATCCGCCGGGATCATATCCCCCGCCGACAGCTTAATAATATCGCCGGGCACCAGTTGATCGATGGGTAATTCCAGCCAGGCGTTTTCGCCATTTTCATTAATAACCCGCAGTACGGTAGCGGTATTACTCACCATCGCTTTTAGCGCGTCCGCTGCTTTCGTCGAGCGCGCTTCCTGCACAAAATTCAGCAGCGTTGAGATACCGACCATCAGGGCGATAACGCCTGCGGCAAACAGATCCTCCGTGGCATAAGAGATGCCGCCAAGAATCGTAAGTAAGATGTTGAAAGGATTGCGATAACATACCCACAGATGCACCCACCACGGCGAGGGTTTCTGGGCTGGAAGGCGGTTTTCGCCATGCTTTTCACGCGCGCGCGTTACCTCGGCGGCGTTTAATCCCTCCGGGTGCGTATCAAAAACGCGCCAGAGAGTCTCCTGCTCCATTGCCGCGACTTTCAGACAGCGCTCGCTCAGCGAAGGCGGGATAGTCGCATTTACCGCGGTCTGCGCGCCGGGCAGCGGATCGCGGTGAACCAGACGATAAGGCAAATGACGATTAAGCCGGGCAAAAAGCTGGCGGGTAATGGTTTTTAGCATAGGTAATCCCTCCGCGCCGAAGTCAGGCGCAGAAAATTCTTCAGGCGCAGCAAAGCCTTGCCCGATGAGCAATGTTTAAATAAAAACAGGGACGTTATTGTGTCACTGTCTTACACACCGGTAAGACAGCAGAGGCAGGCTTACCGGAAAAGGAAAATTCTCCATCGCGGGAGAGGGGTGGGTTCAGGGTCCATGTCGCCTCCGGTAAGTAAACGATTTGCGCCGTGGATTATACTCATAAATCCATAAGTTTTGTGGCAATTATGGCGGTATCATACCGTTACGTAATTAAACCAACGATAAACCAGACTTTGCCCATTGCCCTTCGCTTGAGTAAAGTTACTCTTTTTATCACCATCAGCGTCACGCCACGGGAAAACAGGATGCAAAACCGGCTCACTATCAAAGACATCGCCCGCCTGAGCGGCGTAGGGAAATCAACTGTTTCCCGCGTGCTTAACAATGAAAGCGGCGTAAGCGAACGTACCCGCGAGCGTGTCGAAGCGGTGATGAATCAACACGGTTTCTCTCCGTCCCGCTCCGCCCGCGCGATGCGGGGACAAAGCGATAAAGTGGTCGCTATTATCGTCACTCGCCTTGATTCGTTGTCTGAAAACCTCGCGGTTCAGACCATGCTGCCTGCGTTTTACGAACAGGGCTACGACCCTATTATGATGGAAAGTCAGTTCTCGCCGACGCTGGTAATGGAACATCTGGGCATGCTCAGACGACGTAACATTGATGGCGTGGTGCTGTTTGGCTTTACCGGCATCACAGAAGAGTTGATCGCCCCCTGGAAAGCCTCGCTGGTGCTGCTGGCAAGAGATGCGCAAGGTTTTGCCTCCGTCTGTTACGACGACGAGGGCGCGATTCATATCCTTATGCAGCGGCTGTATGAGCAGGGACACCGCAACATTAGCTTTCTGGGCGTTCCCCATAGCGATATTACCACCGGCAAACGTCGGCATGACGCATACCTGGCGTTTTGCAAAAAACATAAACTTCACCCCGTCGCCGCCCTGCCCGGTCTTGCCATGAAGCAGGGTTATGAGCATACGGCAAGCGTCATCATGCCGGATACCACCGCGTTAGTCTGCGCCACCGATACGCTGGCGTTGGGCGCCAGCAAGTATTTACAGGAGCAACGTATTGAGACGCTGCAACTGGCAAGCGTCGGGAACACGCCGCTGATAAAATTCCTGCACCCGGAGATCGTCACTGTCGATCCTGGCTATGCTGAAGCCGGACGACAGGCGGCTTCGCAGCTGATCGAACAGATCAATGGCCGCTGCGATCCGCGCCGGATCGTCATTCCTTCTACCCTCGCCTGAGTGACTGATTAAACGGAATACCACGAGTAATTTGTGATCGTCGCTGCGTTTCGGGAACGTTCCCATTTTTAAACCAACGTTGAAGAGATACTCTTGCGCCAACCCATAACATATCTCCTCTGCCATGAGGCTTTACGATGAGCAAAGTAAAACAAGCCGATATCGACCGGCTGATTGACCTGGTCGGCGGGCGCGACAACATAGCCACGGTGAGCCACTGCATTACTCGCCTGCGCTTTGTGCTCCACCAGCCCGCGAACGCCAGGCCAAAAGAGATCGAACAATTACCGATGGTTAAAGGCTGTTTCACCAACGCAGGGCAGTTTCAGGTGGTGATCGGCACCGAAGTCGGCGATTACTATAACGCGCTGCTGGAGACCACCGGCAAAGCGTATGCCGATAAAGAGCAGGCCAAAAAAGCCGCTCGCCAGAACATGAAATGGCATGAGCAGTTAATTTCCCACTTTGCGGAGATCTTCTTTCCGCTACTACCGGCGTTGATCAGCGGCGGTTTGATCTTAGGCTTTCGTAACGTGATCGGCGATGTGCCGATGAGCAACGGCCAAACGCTGGCGCAGATGCATCCGGCGCTAAAAACGCTTTATGATTTTTTATGGTTGATCGGCGAAGCGATCTTTTTCTATCTGCCGGTGGGGATCTGCTGGTCGGCGGTGAAAAAAATGGGCGGCACGCCGATTCTTGGTATCGTGCTCGGCGTGACGCTGGTGTCGCCGCAGTTGATGAATGCGTATCTGCTGGGCCAGCAAACGCCGGACGTCTGGAACTTCGGCGTATTTAGCATTGAGAAAGTGGGCTACCAGGCGCAGGTTATCCCGGCGCTACTGGCAGGGCTGGCGCTTGGGTTTATTGAAACGCGGTTGAAACGCATCGTACCGGATTATCTCTACCTGGTCGTCGTCCCGGTTTGTTCGTTGATACTGGCCGTCTTTCTCGCCCACACCTTTATCGGCCCCTTTGGTCGTATGATCGGCGACGGCGTGGCCTTTGCGGTACGTTATCTGATGACCGGCAGTTTCGCCCCGATAGGCGCGGCGCTGTTCGGCTTCCTGTATGCCCCGTTGGTCATTACCGGTGTCCACCAGACAACGCTCGCTATCGATATGCAGATGATCCAGAGCATGGGCGGTACGCCAGTCTGGCCGCTGATTGCGCTGTCGAATATCGCGCAGGCCTCCGCCGTGGTGGGCATCATCATCTCCAGCCGTAAACACAATGAACGCGAGATCTCCGTTCCTGCCGCCATTTCCGCTTACCTTGGGGTAACCGAACCGGCGATGTACGGTATCAACCTGAAGTATCGTTTTCCGATGCTATGCGCGATGATCGGCTCTGGTCTGGCGGGACTGCTCTGCGGTCTGAACGGCGTCATCGCCAACGGTATCGGCGTGGGCGGCCTGCCGGGTATCCTGTCTATACCGCCGCGCTACTGGCAGGTGTACGGCATGGCGATGGTTATCGCGATCGTTATCCCGGTGATTCTGACCACCTTTATCTATCAGCGTAAGCATCGTCAGGGCACATTACAAATTGCCTAATACTTCTTCGGGGCGCAGTTGCGTCCCAACGCACTTGCAGGAAACAACAATGACTATTCCCCTCTGGTGGCAAAACGGCGTTATTTATCAGATCTACCCAAAAAGTTTTCAGGACACGACCGGCAGCGGCACCGGCGATTTACGCGGCGTCACGCAGCGCCTTGACTATCTACAGCGACTCGGCGTGGACGCCATCTGGCTCACACCGTTTTATATCTCGCCGCAGGTGGATAACGGTTATGACGTCGCAAATTATACGGCTATCGACCCGACCTACGGCACGCTGGATGATTTTGACGAGCTGGTCGCGCAGGCGAAAGCACGCGGTATTCGCATCATCCTGGATATGGTGTTTAACCATACTTCTACCCAGCACGCCTGGTTTCGCGAAGCGCTGAACAAAGAGAGCCCATACCGTCAGTTTTATATCTGGCGCGATGGCACGCCGGATGTCTGCCCGAATAACTGGCAATCCAAATTTGGCGGCAGCGCCTGGCGCTGGCATAGCCAGAGCAAACAATATTATTTACACCTTTTCGCGCCTGAACAGGCCGACCTGAACTGGGAAAATCCCGCCGTGCGCGCCGAGCTGAAAAAGGTCTGCGAATTCTGGGCCGATCGCGGCGTGGATGGCCTGCGTCTGGACGTGGTGAACCTGATCGCCAAAGATCAGGATTTTCCTGACGATCCGACGGGCGACGGACGCCGCTTTTATACCGACGGACCGCGCGCGCATACGTTTTTACGCGAAATGAACCGTGACGTTTTTACGCCGCGTAATCTGATGACGGTAGGCGAAATGTCCTCTACCACGCTGGAAAACTGCCAGCAATATGCCGCGCTTAGCGGCGACGAACTCTCGATGACCTTCAATTTTCATCATCTGAAGGTGGATTACCCCAATGGCGAAAAGTGGACGCTGGCAAAACCTGATTATGTGGCGCTGAAAGCGTTGTTCCGCCACTGGCAACAGGGAATGCATAACGTCGCCTGGAACGCGTTATTCTGGTGTAATCACGATCAGCCGCGCATCGTTTCCCGCTTTGGCGACGAGGGTGAATACCGGGTTCCAGCCGCGAAAATGCTGGCGATGGCGCTGCACGGTATGCAAGGGACGCCTTATATCTATCAGGGCGAAGAAATCGGCATGACCAACCCACACTTTACCCGCATCACCGATTATCGCGACGTGGAAAGCCATAACATGTTTGCCGCGCTACGCGCCGCCGGACGCGACCCCGACGAACTACTGGCTATCCTGGCCAGTAAATCCCGCGACAACAGCCGCACGCCGATGCAGTGGGACAACGGTAAAAACGCCGGTTTCACCCAGGGCGAGCCGTGGATAAGCCTGTGCGATAACTATACGGAGGTTAACGTCGCGGCGGCATTACGCGATGAAAACTCAGTGTTTTACACCTATCAAAAGCTGATTGCGCTACGTAAAACCCAGCCTGTACTGATCTGGGGCGATTATCAGGATCTCCTCCCGGATAGCCCATCAGTATGGTGTTATCGCCGCCAGTGGCAGGGGCAAACCCTGCTGGTCGTCGCCAATCTGAGCGACCAGTGTCAGGAGTGGCATCCGCCGCATATCAAAGGGCAGTGGCAGGCGCTACTGCACAATTATGGCGAGGTCGCCAGCCAGCCAGCGGCGATGACGCTCCGCCCATTTGAAGCCATCTGGTGGTTACAACGCTAACGCGACGTCCTTATACGGATAAACGCCACAGGCCTATTGACACGGGCTGTGGCGTTGCTCCTGGTTACTGTCTGTTTTTGTTGAATAATTAATCAGATTTTTCTTGCTATCTTTTACAAACGCTACAGCGCCCGCCATCTGTACGCTCTGATTTTTACCTTGTTCTACATCAATAAAATTGCAAACATCCTTGATGCAAATCACTACATATAGACTTTAAAATGCACGCCGCCCCAATATGTTGTATTAATTGACTACAATTGCTACAACACCCGTTCACTCGACACAAGGTGAATTGTGGATAACCTGGGTCAGGATTGCGGGAAGTCATTGGAAAAGAGATGAATAAACCTGTTATGGCTTCCCCGGCCTCTGTGGATAACCTGTTCTTACAAATATGGAGTGATCATGACACCGCATGTGATGAAACGAGATGGCTGTAAAGTGCCATTCAAATCAGAGCGCATTAAGGAAGCCATTCTACGTGCAGCTAAAGCAGCGGGAGTCGATGACGCAGATTACTGTGCCACCGTCGCAGAAGTCGTTAGCAGCCAAATGAACGCGCGCAGTCAGGTGGATATTAACGAGATCCAAACTGCGGTTGAAAACCAACTGATGTCCGGCCCGTACAAACAGCTTGCCCGCGCCTACATCGAATACCGTCACGATCGCGACATTCAGCGTGAAAAGCGTGGTCGTCTGAACCAGGAAATTCGCGGCCTGGTAGAGCAAACTAACTCCGCGTTGCTCAATGAAAACGCCAACAAAGACAGTAAAGTCATTCCCACCCAGCGCGATTTGCTGGCCGGGATTGTCGCCAAACACTATGCCCGCCAGCACCTGTTGCCGCGTGACGTAGTACAAGCGCATGAGCGCGGCGATATCCACTATCACGATCTCGACTATTCGCCGTTCTTCCCGATGTTCAACTGTATGTTGATCGACCTGAAAGGCATGTTGACCCAGGGCTTTAAGATGGGTAACGCCGAGATCGAACCGCCAAAATCTATCTCTACCGCCACTGCCGTTACTGCGCAGATTATCGCGCAGGTCGCCAGCCATATTTATGGCGGCACCACCATTAACCGTATCGACGAAGTGCTGGCGCCGTTTGTCACCGAAAGCTATAACAAGCACCGCAAAACCGCCGATGAGTGGCAGATCCCGGATGCCGAAGGGTATGCGCGTTCTCGCACCGAAAAAGAGTGCTACGACGCCTTCCAGTCGCTGGAGTACGAAGTTAACACGCTGCACACCGCTAACGGCCAGACGCCTTTCGTGACCTTTGGTTTTGGCCTCGGCACCAGTTGGGAGTCGCGTCTGATCCAGGCGTCTATTTTGCGTAACCGTATCGCCGGTCTGGGTAAAAATCGCAAAACCGCCGTGTTCCCGAAACTGGTCTTCGCTATCCGCGACGGTTTGAACCACAAGTTTGGCGATCCGAACTACGACATTAAACAACTGGCGCTGGAGTGCGCGAGCAAGCGCATGTATCCGGACATCCTCAACTACGATCAGGTAGTCAAAGTCACCGGTTCGTTCAAAACGCCAATGGGCTGCCGCAGCTTCCTCGGCGTGTGGGAGAACGAAAACGGCGAGCAGATCCACGACGGGCGTAACAACCTGGGCGTGATTAGCCTTAACCTGCCGCGCATCGCGCTGGAAGCAAAAGGCGACGAAACCGCATTCTGGAAACTGCTGGATGAACGTCTGGCGCTGGCGCGGAAGGCGCTGATGACCCGTATCGCCCGCCTTGAAGGCGTGAAAGCCCGCGTCGCGCCTATCCTGTATATGGAAGGCGCCTGCGGCGTGCGGCTGAAAGCGGACGACGACGTGTCTGAAATCTTTAAAAATGGTCGTGCGTCCATCTCTCTGGGCTACATTGGTATCCATGAAACCATTAATGCGCTGTTCGGCGGCGAGCACCTGTACGACAGCGAGCAGCTTCGCGCTAAAGGCATCGCGATCGTGGAGCGTCTGCGCCAGGCCGTGGATCAGTGGAAAGAAGAGACCGGCTACGGCTTTAGTCTGTACAGCACGCCAAGTGAAAACCTCTGTGACCGCTTCTGCCGTCTGGATACCGCCGAGTTCGGCGTGGTGCCGGGCGTAACCGATAAAGGTTACTACACCAACAGCTTCCACCTCGACGTGGAGAAGAAGGTCAACCCGTACGACAAAATCGATTTCGAAGCGCCGTATCCGCCGCTGGCGAACGGGGGTTTCATTTGCTACGGCGAATACCCGAACATTCAGCACAACCTGAAAGCGCTGGAAGATGTCTGGGATTACAGCTATCAGCATGTACCGTATTACGGCACCAACACGCCGATCGATGAATGTTACGAGTGCGGCTTTACCGGCGAGTTCGAATGTACCAGTAAAGGTTTCACCTGCCCGAAATGCGGCAACCACGACGCCGCGCGCGTCTCGGTCACCCGCCGCGTGTGCGGTTATTTAGGCAGCCCGGACGCGCGTCCGTTTAACGCCGGCAAGCAGGAAGAAGTGAAGCGCCGCGTGAAGCATTTAGGCAATGGGCAGATAGGTTAATCCTCCGTTTGCAATGCGTAAATGCCGGATGGCGGTGTAAACACCTTATCCGGCCTACAACCGCTGGCTATAGTTCCAATTTCATGAGTTTCCTCTAAGCAGTTGGTGTTGTAGCAAGGCGGCAAACGAACGAATCCCAGGGAGCTTACATAAGTAAGTGACCTGGGTAAGTAAGAGCGGCCAACGCCGCTACAGCGCCAAATGCAACGAGGAAACATGAACTTTCACCAATACTACCCCGTAGACATCGTTAACGGCCCCGGCACCCGCTGCACCCTGTTTGTGTCAGGGTGCGTGCATGAATGCCCTGGCTGCTATAACAAAAGCACCTGGCGGCTGAACTCCGGCCAGCCGTTTACCAAAGAGATGGAAGATAAGATCATTGCCGATCTGAACGACACGCGCATTCACCGTCAGGGGATCTCGCTGTCGGGCGGCGATCCGCTGCATCCGCAAAACGTACCGGATATCCTGGCACTGGTACAACGCATCCACGCGGAGTGCCCGGGGAAAGATATCTGGGTGTGGACCGGCTACAAGCTCGATGAACTCAACGCCGCACAGATGCAGGTGGTCGATCTCATCAACGTGCTGGTCGATGGCAAATTTGTGCAGGATCTGAAAGACCCAGCGCTTATCTGGCGCGGTAGCAGCAACCAGGTAGTGCATCATTTGCGTTGATCGCTAAAGCCGTTTGTTTGCATCGTGATAGACGGCTGAATGTTCTCGCTTGCCGACCGCGACAACAAACACAATCACAACGTCATCCCGAACCTGGTACACCAGACGATAACCGGACGATTTAAGCTTAATTTTATAGCAGTCAGGAAGACCGTTTAAACGGGCAGAGTCGATTCTGGGGTTCAATAGCACATCAGCCAACTTTTTCTTAAGCTGAGCCTTCACCGTATCGCCCAGCTTATGCCACTCTTTTAAGGCCCTCGGGTCGAATTCCAGTTCATAAGTCATCCAGACTAACCTTGATTCCCTTTTGCGGGCTAGACAGCCTCTCCCGAACTGTCTGAATCAGTGCATCCTCACTGTCGCTAAGAGTGACGGTTTTCACTGGCATGCGCCCCGTTTCCGCGACGTACTGGAACAGTAATCGCACGGCTTCCGTTGGAGTAATGTTCAGTTTTTCCAGCACGGCATAAGCCTCATTTTTGAGTTTGTCATCCAGACGGACGTTCAGCGTGGCCATTATGCCTCCAGTAAAATCGAATGTGTAATGCAGTTTAGCATTACATTCGCATTACATCGAATTCTGGATAACGCCTCTCAAAAACGACTCACGCACTCCATCGCGACCGTTTTAAATTGCGTAAAATTCTGACATGCGCAGAGGCGCGTCATGGCGCGTTCGCGCAGGAAAGTGACGAAAATATCGTAGATGGCCATCGCCTCTTCATATTCACTTTTGCTGATGGCGAGTAAAAAAATAACGTGCGCCGTTTCGTCACCCCAGGCAATCCCCTGTGGCGCGAGCACCGTATAAACCACCGTTTTCTTCGCCAGCAGCCCCAGCGCGTGTGGCAAGGCAATCCCGTCGCCTAATAACGTACTGACGATAGCTTCACGTTCAATAACCGAATCGAGAAACGCCGCATCAACAAAGCCTTCCTCATGCAACTGATCGCACAGCGTTTTAAACAGCGTCTGTTGATCTATTTCCCCTTCCACGATGCGAAAATGCGAGGCATCGAAATATTTATCCAGCATCCACGGGCGGGTTCTGTCTACCAGCACCAGCTTACCGATCTGCTCTAATTGATAGTCGGTAGGAAAGGGCGCGATCATGATGACCGGTTTATCTTTTTCACCGATCCGCGCCGTGGAAATCACAAAATCCTCCACAATACTGTCCCGCGCCTCATAGTCGCGTAGCGTCAAAGTGCGGGCTATCTCAATCTGCGGGTATTTCCGCGCCAGTACCGCTTCAATCATCCGCACCATCGCATTACCAGCATCACACACCAGCAGTACCTGCGGCTGCCGCTGGTAGCCAATGTTGTAACTACGTTCCAGCCCAACGCCAATATGCAGCACCAGAAAACCGATTTCGTTTTCGCTAATGGTATACGGCGTGTATTTTCCCCAACTCGATATCGCCGCCAACGTCATATCCCACGCCATCGGATAGTGCTGCTTAATATTTTCCAGTAGTGGGTTGGGGATCATGATCTGGTAGCGCACGCGGGTGATCATCGTTTTGATGTGGGTCAGCAAGTCCGCGTGAAGCTGTTTATCATTCAACAGGTTATAGTTGTACTGGGTATTAATAAAATTGAGGATATAGCGCACCAGCGCCTCTTCATCATCGGCATTAATGGCGCTGGGGGCAATTTCCTGTACCTGGCGGGCGGCAATATGCACCTTCAGCCAGCTTACTTCCGGCTCCGACAGCGGCTTGTCGGCCAGCTGTTGTAGTAGCTCCGCAATCTCATGCGCCGCATGGCGCACTTTTTCATCGACCTCCTCTGCCACGCATTCCGATAACGGATACCCCTCGCGAATACGCCGTACCGCCACCGCGCAGTATAAACGCAGAAACAGTTCGCTCTCATCGGTCAGGCGGATTTGACAATGAGAGAAAATATCCGGCAAAAGAGACTGCAGCCGTTGAGACACCTCGGTGTTCAGCGTGGTACTAACAATTAACGGATGGGAGGGCTCCTGCTGCGCCAGCGTCCATAAAAGGTCGGTCAGACAGGCGCGAATCGCCATCTCTCCGCCAAACAGTTTCATGCCATGACGCGGACGCGTTTCCAGCGTCAGATGATAACGCAGCAAATGCTCGCGCACGTCCGCCATATCATTCTGCAGCGTCGCACGGCTGACAAACCATTCATCTGCCAAATCCTCCAGCTTCAGCGAGAAGGCGGAGGTTAAAAAACGCGCCAGCAAATAGTGTATCCGCTCCTGGCTGGTGCGCGGACCGCGCGCCAGGGCGGGAGATTGCTGCGTTTGCAGGGATTGATAACGTGCCGGATCATCAATTTTGAGCTGATACCCGTTGCCGCGGCTGAGAGTAAATTGCGCGCCATGCGGCGTCAGCAACATGTTCAGCGCGGCGATATCCGCCCGAACGGTACGCGTGGAGACCGACAACCGCTGCGCCAGTTCGTCCTGCGGCAGCGTCTCGTTTTGCAGCATCGCAAATAGCTGCGCTAAACGTTGGTTGGGGAATCGCACGTCTCTCTCCTCATGATTAGCCGACACGCGACCGGACGATAGCGAGTAACTGACGCACATCGTCCGCACGGGTGTTGCCGCTCACCTTATCAATAATCGAACTATAAATGTGAGGAATGATTTTGCTTACACCTGCATCAAGGGCGATGTGCAGAATCTCGGCGAAGTTTTCCAGATCGATGCCGCCCGTCGGTTCCAGCCAGAAATCATGGCGGGCGCAGGCGTCAGCCACCGCTTTATACTCGTCGCGACAGGTGAGTCCTCCCATCGGAAAGTATTTAACGGAGCTGCCGCCCATATCTTTGAGCAGCGCAATCGCCGTTTCTATGGGTACGATGCCGTCCGGCGCGCGGCTGCTTAGCGGGCCGGTGGAAATTTTCACCAGTCCCGGCGTGCCGGTCGGCGAGACAAGACCGTTCACCACCGTCTCGTTTTGCCCCAGCAGCGCCCGGCTGGCCCCTACGCCGGTAAACACCTGGTTGACATGCTGCGGCTGTACCTGACGCGAGATTTCGCTCACCATCGCCGACTGGTTAGGATCGCCTGCCCCCAGTCCGACGGAGAGCGCATTGTCGATAAGCGCCGCATATTCACGCATATCCGCGACTGCGCTTGCCACATCCGGATAGTTTTTGGAGAGCACGCCAACCAGCACATGACCTTCCGCCGCCGCGTAGATTTCCCGGGCGTTATCTTTCGAACCGGCCAGTACGTTCAGGCAAACGCGATCGCGGTAAAAGTTAGGGGTCAGTTTCATGCTTGTTTCTCCTGATTAATCACCTCGCCAATACGACGCGCCACAATCGCTAACTGCGCGCGATCGACGCTGCGGACATCCGCTTCAATAATTCCTTCGTTGGCTTTGTATCCGCGAAAGTAAATCGCGTATTCCCCTTGCTTCAGCGCGTCGACCAGTTCGCCTGTGGCGATGCCGGTAACGGCTTCATCAAACTTAATTTCCGTGCGCGCGATGTCGCGTCCGGCGCTGTCCCACACCACACGGGCGCTGACGCCGTTAAACGTGTTCAACGTGTCGATAAAGGGCGCCATTTTTTCTACCATCTCCGCGCCGCTCTCTTTTTGCGCCCGCAGGTACAATTCAATGGCGCAGGTCAGGCCAATAATTCCTTCTTTGCCGACCTTCATCGCCCGGCCAATGCCCGCTGACTGACGTTTTACCCACTCAACATACTGCGTTTTACCAATCACCAGCCCGCTGGTCGGCCCTTCAATCGCTTTCGCGCCGCTATAGATAACGAGATCTGCGCCCACGCGGTAGTAGCACTGCAAATCTTCTTCCGCCGCCGCGTCCACAATCAGCGGGAGATTATGCGTGCGCGCCACCACCGCAGCCTGCTCCACGCTGAGCATACTTTTCTGTACGCAGTGGTGAGATTTGATATAGAGAATAGCCGCCGTGCGCGGCGTAATGGCCGCCGCCAACTGCGCGGCGGAACATTCGTTGGCGTAACCGGCTTCCACCAGTTTGCCGCCGCCCAGCGCCACCATCGTTCCCACCGGCGCGCCAAAGTTGACGTTGTGGCCCTTTGGCAGGACGATTTCGTTATTTTCAATCGGTGTAACGTGCAGGTTTTCCAGCAGCCAGTCGCTGTCCTGAACCAGGACCGCGGCAACCGACTGGGCAAGGCCCGCACTGGCGCAGGAGACTACCGTCGCCCCTTCCACTTCCAACAATTTCGCAATGTACTCACCGGTTTTATTCACCAGATCTTTCATCTCGAAATACTGATTCATTCCGGCCATCGCCGCGTCTATCACTTCCGGGCGCGGCGTAGAGACACCGAGCGCCGTCATACGTCCGGAGGCGTTAATCACCTGTTTTAATTGATACTTCTCAAAAATCGAAGGCATGTTCCGCGCTCCCTTGTTCGGTCATATAGCCCTTGCCTGCGCGTATCGCGGCAAGCGGCGTCAGCAATTCTTCAGCCTGTAAGCTGTCGTTTTCCGCGTCTACCAACACGGCAGGCTGGCGTTTAAGCGTAAAGAGGGTCAGGTCGGCATCCAGACCAGGCTGAAGACGACCTTTGGTTTTCAGATTCAGGCTATCGGCGGCATTGGCCGTCACGCACGCAATGACCTGCGGCAGCGACATGCCGATGGCGAGGAATTTCGACATCACATTAGCCAGCGAATGCACCGGGCCATTGATGCGGTTACGGCAGTAGATATCGGAACTGATGGTATGCGGTAAAATCCCCAGGCTAATGGCGCGTTTCGCCACCGCAAAGCTCAGGCTGGCGGTACCATGCCCGACGTCCAGACGCACGCCGCGCGCCAGCGCTCGTGTCACCGAGGCGCGCAGCTCGCCTTCCGGCGTCAGAATACGGTTCGGCTTACCGTTGTAACAGTGGGTAATGATATCGCCCGCTGTCAGACGCTCCGCTATTTCGTCCAGATCCGGCGGGTTATTGCCAATATGCACCATCAGCGGCAGGTTGCCGTTTTCTTGCTGCATGGCTTTAGCGCGTTCCAGCGGTGTGATGCCGTTAACGCCTACCACGCTGCTGCTCATCCGCGCCTTGAGGCCGACGATAAAATCCGGGTGGCGTTTTACCGCCTGCCGGACCGCATCGGCGTCAATATTGGCCATGTTAGCCAGCTCGTTTTGGGCAATAAGCCCAACGCGTGAAACATTCAATAGCGCATAAACGTCGGTGGTCGCCTGACGGGTCAGGGTGTAAAAATCGTCAATATCATCTGCGCCAGTGCTGCCGGCATCAATCACCGTCGTCACCCCCGTCGCGATGCCGATACTATCCGGCTCATCGAAATAAATCGGCGATTTTGGGTAGCAGTGAACATGAGAATCAATCCAACCCGCACTAACGTAACACTCGCCGCGCAGGTCAATGGTTTTCAGCGCCGGACCATCAACGTCACCCAACGCCGCGATTTTGCCATCTTGCAGGGCAATATTAGTCAGCGTGTCATCGACCAGACGCGCATGGCGCAGGAGTAAATCAAACATCGCTCTCTCCTTTGCCGGATGGCGGCGCAACCGCCTTATCCGGCCTACAAATCAACAGTTAGCTAATCGCAACCGGGAAGATGGAACCGAGGATCATCGCGCCTAAAATCGCGCCGCCGGTAATCGGCTTCTGCCAGATATAAAACAGCAGCGCGCCCACCAGAGAGCCCAGACCAATGGGAATCGATGCCGTCATGGCGCTGAGGATAATCAACGGCCCCAGAAAACGGCCTGAAGTGTTACCGGCCCCCATCATGACGTCCGCCCCGTACGTGGAGTCGCTCTGATTAATGGTGAACTTACGCGCCAGAATAATGATGTAGCCAATCGCCAGGCCAATCACCAGACCGGTTATCAGCGAAGCGATAAAGTTCGCCACCGGGAAGACAAAGCCGGCCCCCAGCAATAACGCCGGAACCCCTAAGCCCACGCCGGTCTGAATTGCCCCGCCGATATCCAGAATTCCGACCAGCGAACCTTCGATAATGCGGGCAAATAAAAAGCTGGCGCCGAAAGCGGCGACCGCGCCGTAGACACCGGTATCCATCCCCGCTTTCAACATCGCCACAAAAGCGACTTCGTTAAATGCGCCGATACCGTACAGATAGTACATATGCGTCCCGGCGAAAACGCCGGAGGAGAGCAGGCCAACAAAGATCGGGAACGACCAGTCGGCATACCAAAAACCTTTATTCTCTTCCATTGTGGCCTCCGTTATTTGCCGCTGAGCGAGTTGTGGATCAGTTCAAGCCAGTTCGGTACCGTCATGTTGAAAGACTCGATCATTTTCATGTCGAAGCCGCGGAAGAAGCCGCTCAACACAAACAGCAAAACGATGGCGACCATCATCACTTTGGTGACATGGTTCCAGCCGCTCTCTTCTACGCCTTTACCGATCAAAATACCCAGTACCAGCCCCGGTACGGCGTTCCCCATGATGAGCTGCGCCGCGCCGCCGAAAACGGTGGCCCAGAAGCCCGATTTTTTACCAGCGTCGATCGCCGCTAACCAGAAGATCACAGGCATGACGATGTTGACCAGCAGGTTTGCCGCCGGTACCAGCACCTTAACCGCCGTCACCTGTAGCGCTTCTGGCACGGATGAGGCAGTCAGGTTAAGGAACGTCACGACGATCATGCCGATGACGGCGCAGGCGATCGCCATTTTTTTCGGGTCGTGCAGCGTCTCGCCGACGTTACGGTTTTTGATCATGAGCGCCGCCGCGCCCCAGTTAGGGATGATGCGGTGATCGACATCCTGGGTGAACGATCCGGCCGCCACAGACGACGCCCAGGCGTTAAAGAAGAAACCCAGCCCAAAGGAGAAGTGAGATGCCGGGTCGCCTTCACAAGAGTTGAGTTCGCCCAACGTACGGAACGCGCCCATCCCCTGCGTGGTTGGCGCGTGAAACAT
Organism: Salmonella sp. 741265073_HBA; assembly: GCF_046569105.1. NCBI lineage: Bacteria > Pseudomonadati > Pseudomonadota > Gammaproteobacteria > Enterobacterales > Enterobacteriaceae > Salmonella > Salmonella sp. 741265073_HBA. The sequence goes on from NZ_JBKFRY010000006.1 coordinate 45,826, forward strand.
GCGTGCAGCCCCAGCGCCCACCCCTACGCCGACCAGCGCGCCGATAATGAGCGATTTAATTAGTATTATCAGGAACATAACTATGCCTTTTTAATAAAAATCAGCGTTTCGCGACGAAATCCACCCTGTCGAGATTGATGGCGGTCACGTTGACGGTCACATCCAGCTCCACGCTGTAAGTGCGTCGTTCCCGGCGCAAAAAGAAAAACAGAAAGGCCTCTTTACGCACCGACTCATGCGCCTGAACAATCCGCACATCCTGTGGCTCAATACGCAGTAAGATATACGGCGACTCTCTCATCACCGCCGACTGAACATGGTTCAGCGCATCGGCAAAGGCGCGTGCTTTGGCGTCGCCCTTGCCTTTTACTCTCACCGTGGTGGTGAATTGCTCTTTCATCATCAGGCGCCGTATTTCTTTTGCCACGCCTGCACCAGGCGCTCGCCGAGCTCTTCTTTATCCATAAAGCCGAAACCCAACACGTTGCAGCCTTCATTGATAGCGGTGACGCCTTCATCCACTGACCGCATGCCATATTTGGCTTTGTAGCCATGCTTGTTTTGCGCGGTGATAGCGCCTGCGCCGCCGCTGCCGCAAAATGAAATGCCGAAGGTGGCGTTTTCCGCTTTCATCACATCGCCCAGCTTCATGTCTGCCGCGACGCCCGGTACGACGACCGCGCGACCGCCCGCTTTTTCCACGCCTGCCGCCACTTTCTGGCCTTTACCCAGGCGATCGCCAATCACGACGGTAATCTGTTCCATTTTTTGCTCCTTAGAAGTTGTCTTTCGCGACTTCAAAATGTACCGATAATAGCCAGGCTTCTTCGTCAGGAAGGTTGCCAAACGCCGCCACGATTTCGCGGGCGAGCGCTATTGATTCGGCTGAGATTTCATCAAACAAGCTGGCATCGACTTCCGGTAAAGGCTCGCCGGTAATTGACCGGTGCGCCATCGCGCGAACGTGCGAGGTCAGCATTTGCGTCTGTACCGCATTGGGGACAATGTGATGCCGCCCCAGCAGGCCATCCACCTGCGTTAACACCTGTTCAGCCAGTTCGTTAATTCGCTCACCGGCATCGTGTTTTACTGCTCCGTTATCCACGCGTCTCACCCCGTTAATGGCAATGAGATAAAACTAGCGGCAAGGGTTAAAAGTTTGTAGCGAGTTATTTTCCACCTCGAAGTGGAAACGCGAGTGGGATAGGTGATCTGCGCCACAGAAAAGGCGGCATTAATGAATTATCGCCGGGAAAGTGTGAGATCTATCGCGGCATAAAGAGGAAATGGCGAAACAATGACGTTGTCGTATAAAGTGAGAAAGTGTGATGGGTATTACATTTTGCCGGATGGCGACCTGCGGATAAAGCGAAGCCGCCATCCCACAAAAATTAACGATACTTTTTATGATACGTATTGCGGGTGGTTTTTAGCGCTTCCGCCGCCGCTTTCGCTTCTTTAACGTTACCTTCGTTCGCCAGCTTCAGCGCGCCATCAATTTGGCCGACCAGAATGTCAAAACCGTGACGAAAATCCTTCATTTCCGGGCTATCCGGCGCTTTATCTTCCAGCTTTGGCGGCGTAGCTTTTTGAGCATCCAGCGCGGCCGCGCGCATTTTGGTTAATGCCGCTTTCAGTTCAGGGGCACTATCCGTTTTCTCAACAACTTTCAGGTTATCATTGAGAATATCCATATTATCTTCAAGATCGGCAGCAAAAACAGCCGAACCGAATACCAGCGATGACACAGCAAGAATAGCTAACAGGCTTTTACGCATTGCTCACTTCCTTTTTTATTATTAACGATAAGTGTAATACCCTGAATAATTCGGGTTGCAGGCAGCCAACGCGCCTGCAGCCTGAAGTATGACGGGTATTATTGTCCGGCGATTTTCATCTCCGGTAACAATACCGAACCGCACTGTATATTACTGCGCGTTTCAATATCATCACCCACGGTGACAATATTACGCCACATCTCTTTTAAATTACCGGCAATGGTAATTTCACTTACCGGGTACTGGATTTCACCATTTTCAACCCAGAATCCCGCAGCGCCGCGGGAGTAGTCGCCGGTAATACCGCTGACGCCCTGGCCCATCAGTTCCGTCACCACCAGGCCGGTGCCCATCTCTTTTAGCAACTGCTCAAAGTTCAGCCCCTGCCCGGCGATACGCCAGTTATGAATGCCGCCGGCATGACCGGTACTTTTCAGCCCCAGTTTGCGGGCAGAATAGTTGGTCAGCAACCATTGCGTCAGTACGCCATCCTTCACAATGTCCCGGCGCTCCGTACGCACGCCTTCGCTGTCGAACGGTGAAGACGCCAGCCCTTTTAGCAGATGCGGGTGTTCTTCGATGGTTAACCATTCCGGCAGAATTTGTTTGCCCAGCGAGTCGAGCAGAAAAGTGGATTTACGGTAGACCGCGCCGCCGGCAATCGCCCCGACCAGATGACCAAATAGCCCTGTCGCCACTTCATTGGCGAAAATGACCGGCGCTTTCATGGTGGAGAGCTTGCGCGGCGACAGGCGGGATAAGGTGCGGCGCGCGCACTCGGCCCCGACCCATTCCGGCGCTTGCAGATCCGCCATTGCCCGACCGATGGTGTAAGCGTAATCACGCTCCATGTCGCCGTTCTCTTCAGCGATGACGCAGCTTGAGAGCGAATGGCGCGTGGAGCAATATCCCTGCAACATGCCGTGGCTGTTGCCGAACACTTTAATGCCGTAATGGCTGTTAAAGCTCCCGCCTTCGGTATTGGTGATGCGTTTATCCGCCTTTAGAGAAGCCTGTTCCGCACGCGCGGCCAGTTCAATGGCTTCGTCTGGCGTAACCTCTGCCGGGTGGAACAAGTCCAGATCCGGCGCGTCAAACGCCAGCAGTTCTTTGTCCGCCACGCCTGCGCACGGGTCCGGCGACGTGTAACGCGCGATATCCAGCGCGGCCTGCACGGTACGGGCAATCGCCTGCGGGCTTAAATCCGTCGAAGAGGCGCTGCCTTTGCGGTTCTGGTGATACACCGTAATGCCCAGCGCGCCGTCGCTATTAAATTCGACATTCTCTACTTCACCATAACGGGTGCTGACGCTAATGCCGGTGGTCTTGCTGACGGCGACTTCCGCCCCATCCGATTTGCCTGAGGCTAACTCCAGCGCTGTCGAAACTGCTTCTTCCAGAATCTTACGCTGCGCTTCAACTTGTGAGATTACTTTCATTGCAAATGCCATAATGTAGAGAGAGTTTCTCTGAAGTCTAACAGAGAACCGTTTTTCAGTGCGCATCTTAACTGGTAACATTAGCCTCTTTTTTTAAGGAGCCTGACATGACAAAGCAGCCCGAAGACTGGCTCGACGACGTTCCCGGTGATGACATCGAAGACGAAGACGATGAAATTATCTGGGTCAGTAAAAGTGAAATTAAACGCGATGCCGAGGAATTAAAACGCCTGGGCGCGGAACTGGTGGATCTGGGGAAAAACGCGCTGGATAAGATCCCGCTGGACGCCGATCTGCGCGACGCCATTGAACTGGCCCAGCGAATCAAAATGGAAGGACGCCGCCGCCAGTTGCAGCTTATCGGAAAAATGCTGCGCCAACGCGACGTTGAACCTATTCGCCAGGCGCTGGACAAGCTGAAGAACCGCCATAATCAGCAGGTGGTGCTGTTTCACAAGCTTGAGCATCTGCGCGATCGTCTGATCGTCGAAGGCGATGACGCGGTAGCCGAAGTACTGACCCTGTGGCCGCACGCCGATCGTCAACAGCTTCGTTCATTGATCCGCAATGCGAAGAAAGAGAAAGAAGGCAACAAACCGCCGAAATCAGCGCGTCAGATTTTCCAGTATCTGCGCGAGCTGGCGGAAAACGAAGGGTAATTTTACACGTTGGTAGCATCTGCCGGATGGCGGCGCTGGCGCCTTATCCGGCCTACAGGAATGTACCTATTGTAGGCCCGGTAAGCGCAGCGCCACCGGGCATTTTTTACTCCACAACCAGTGCTTTTTTCGCCAGCCCATCCAGCAATTTCTGATGGATGCCGCCGAAACCGCCGTTGCTCATCACCAGGATGTGATCGCCAGGCTGTGCGGTTTTCACCACCATTTCCGCCAGCGTATCGACATCGCCACTCCAGTGAGCAGGCTGTACGCAGGCTTCAGCGACTTCCGCCACTTGCCACGGAATATGCGGCGGCTGCAGCAGGAACACTTCATCCGCACGCCCTAACGACGGTGCCAGGTCATCCTTGCATAACCCCATCTTCATCGTGTTAGAACGCGGCTCCAGCACTGCGATAATGCGCGCGGTGCCGCCCACTTTACCGCGCAGCGCCGCCAGCGTGGCCAGAATTGCCGTCGGGTGATGAGCAAAATCGTCATACACCGTCACGCCGTTCGCTTCGCCGCGCAGTTCCAGACGGCGGCGGGCGTTAATAAATGACCCCAGCGCGCTGGCCGCTTCTGCGGGCGCGACGCCCACGTGGCGCGCGGCGGCAATCGCCATCAGACCGTTGTGCATGTTATGTTCGCCGACCAGGCCCCATTTCACATCGCCGACTTTTTCGCCGTCCAGCCACACTTCCCACTCGGAAGCATCCGTAGTCAGCTTCTTCGCCTGCCAGTGTCCCTGCTCGCCCACCAGCTCCTGCTCGCTCCAGCAGCCCAGCGCCATGGTCTGTTTCAGGTTGATGTCGTTTTCCGGCCAGATGATGCGCCCCTGCCCCGGCACGATGCGCACCAGATGGTGGAACTGCTTCTGGATCGCTTTCAGATCGTCGAAGATGTCGGCATGATCAAACTCAAGGTTGTTGAGGATCAGCGTACGCGGGCAGTAATGCACAAATTTAGAACGTTTATCAAAGAACGCGCAGTCGTACTCATCCGCTTCGATAACAAAGAACGGGCTCTCGCCCAGGCGCGCGGAAACCTCAAAGTTGCCAGGTACGCCGCCGATCACGAAGCCCGGTTTGTACCCGCAAGCTTCCAGTATCCAGGTCGCCATGCCTGCGGTCGTGGTTTTGCCGTGGGTACCGGCGACCGCCAGTACCCAGCGGTCGCGCAACACAAAGTCGTGCAGCCACTGTGGACCAGACATAAAGGGAATGTTTTTTTCCAGCACCGCTTCCACGCACGGATTCCCGCGCGTCATCGCATTGCCGATAATCACCAGATCCGGCTGCGGATCGAGCTGGCTGGCGTCATAACCCTGGATCAGATCAATGCCTTGCTTCTCAAGTAAGGTACTCATCGGCGGATACACATTGGCGTCCGAACCCGTTACTTCATGACCAAGCGAGCGAGCCAGCATCGCCAGCCCCCCCATGAAAGTGCCACAAATTCCCAAAATATGAATGCGCATACGTCACTATCCTTTTTTTATCTGCGAGCCATTTTACGCACATGTCTGGCAAGTGAGAAACGCATTTCAGGTAAATCTGTACTTTGCTGGCGCGATTCACCTGAGCGCATCATCTGAAATGTTTGTTAAGATTGTTACGGTCGCTTTACTCCAATCAATTGCAGGGAAAGTGTTATGAAAACGTTAGGTGAATTTATTGTCGAAAAGCAGCACGAGTTCTCTCAGGCTACCGGTGAGCTCACTGCTTTGCTGTCGGCAATAAAATTGGGCGCCAAGATCATCCACCGCGATATCAACAAGGCCGGTCTGGTCGATATCCTGGGTGCCAGCGGTGCTGAGAACGTACAGGGCGAGGTTCAGCAGAAACTCGATCTGTTCGCGAACGAGAAACTGAAAGCTGCACTAAAAGCGCGCGATATTGTAGCGGGCATCGCATCGGAAGAAGAGGACGAAATTGTCGTCTTTGAAGGCTGCGAACACGCGAAATATGTGGTGCTGATGGACCCTCTGGATGGCTCTTCTAACATCGACGTTAACGTCTCTGTCGGTACGATTTTCTCGATTTATCGCCGCGTGACGCCCGTCGGCACGCCGGTCACCGAAGAAGATTTCCTGCAACCCGGCAACAAACAGGTCGCTGCGGGATATGTCGTGTATGGCTCGTCCACCATGCTGGTTTACACCACCGGCTGCGGCGTACACGCTTTCACCTACGATCCGTCGTTGGGCGTGTTCTGTCTGTGCCAGGAACGTATGCGTTTCCCGGAAAAGGGTAAAACCTACTCCATTAACGAAGGCAACTATATTAAGTTCCCGAATGGCGTGAAGAAGTACATCAAATTCTGCCAGGAAGAGGATAGTTCAACAAGTCGCCCTTATACCTCACGTTACATTGGCTCTCTGGTGGCCGATTTCCACCGCAACCTGCTGAAAGGCGGCATCTATCTCTACCCCAGCACCGCCAGCCATCCGCAGGGGAAACTGCGTCTGCTGTATGAGTGCAACCCGATGGCGTTCCTCGCGGAACAGGCCGGCGGCAAAGCAAGCGATGGTAAAGAACGTATTCTGGATATCATTCCGGAAAGCCTGCACCAGCGCCGCTCGTTCTTCGTTGGCAACCGCCATATGGTTGACGATGTGGAACGCTTTATCCGCGAATACCCGGACGCGTAATCTTTACCACCATGCGGAATAACGCATGAAGCCGCCATTGGGCAATAACATGTCCGATGGCGGCGTTGCCTTATCAGGCCCGTGATTTTTTCGGTTCTTAACCTTTGTCGTTTATGCTCCGCAACGACGCGCCAGATGAGGCGGAAACGAAAACAAGCGAAGACTTTCGGCGTGAGTTGGCTATAATACTCGCCACTTGTTTGTCATAAATTCAAAGGAAACAGACATGAGCTTACTCAACGTCCCGGCGGGTAAAGAACTGCCGGAAGATATCTACGTCGTTATCGAGATCCCGGCTAACGCAGATCCGATCAAATACGAAGTTGACAAAGAGAGCGGCGCGCTGTTCGTTGACCGCTTCATGTCCACCGCGATGTTCTATCCGTGCAACTACGGTTACATCAACCATACCCTGTCTCTGGACGGCGACCCGGTAGACGTTCTGGTCCCGACGCCGTACCCGCTGCAGCCAGGCGCCGTCATCCGTTGCCGTCCGGTTGGCGTACTGAAAATGACCGACGAATCCGGTGAAGATGCGAAACTGGTTGCCGTACCGCACACCAAACTGAGCAAAGAGTACGATCACATTAAAGATGTGAACGATCTGCCGGAACTGCTGAAAGCGCAGATCACTCATTTCTTCGAGCATTATAAAGATCTCGAAAAAGGCAAATGGGTGAAAGTTGACGGTTGGGACAACGCCGAAGCGGCTAAAGCGGAAATCGTTGCCTCCTTCGAGCGCGCAGCGAAGAAATAAGTTCGCTTTTACATAATCGTCAAGATAAAGGCTCTCATAGTAATGAGGGCCTTTTTATTGGCTAATGAATAGAACACAATTTTTATCATTATTAGTTTAACATTCACGGAATGAATAAGACTCTACCTTATTTTTTATTAAAAAGGGTTGAATACGCTCACATTTTCTCTAAAAAGCTCAAGATAATAATTGTTTTGTGAATGCCCGCAGACTCCTCTGGACTTACGCCCTAAATATTAGCAAGCGCCAAATTCTTATTTAGTGCATAGGCCCGATTACCTTTTTAATAAGGTATCCTAAGCTCTCCCTACCAATAACCGTATTTTTAATCCAACATAACACCCGCTCAAAACACACTTTTTAATATATTTTTAAGGGCTGCCATAATTATTTACTATTTTAAGAGATTATGATGAAAAATGATATATTAATTACCGGTGGACATATCATCGATCCCGCTCGTAATATTAATGAGATTAACAATTTACGCATCATTAACGATATTATCGTTGATGCCGATAAATATCCTGTAACTTCGGAGACCCGGATTATCCATGCCGACGGTATGATCGTCACTCCCGGTCTTATCGATTATCACGCGCATGTTTTTTATGACGCGACGGAAGGCGGCGTCAGGCCTGATATATACATGCCGCCGAATGGCGTCACCACCGTCGTGGATGCAGGTTCTGCCGGTACGGCAAACTTTGATGCCTTCTACCGAACGGTGATTTGCGCCAGCAAAGTTCGAATCAAAGCGTTTCTGACCGTGTCGCCGCCGGGCCAAACCTGGTCACAAGAAAATTATGATCCTGGCAATATTGATGAAAATAAGATCCACGCGCTGTTTCGCCAGTATCGCAACGTTCTTCAGGGATTAAAACTCAAGGTTCAGACTGAGGACATTGCTGAATATGGCTTAAAACCGCTGACTGAATCCCTTCGTATTGCCAACGATTTAAGGTACCCCGTGGCAATACACTCGACTCATCCCGTCGTTCCCATGAAAGAACTTGTCTCCTTGCTACGCCGCGGCGATATTATCGCTCATGCGTTTCACGGCAAAGGTAGCACCATTCTTACTGATGAAGGCGCTGTCTTAGCCGAAGTCCGTCAGGCAAGGGAAAGAGGCGTTATATTTGATGCCGCCAATGGTCGCAGCCATTTTTCAATGAACACGGCACGCCGGGCCATCGCCAATGGCTTTCTTCCGGATATCATCAGTAGCGATCTCTCAACCATCACTAAACTCGCCTGGCCTGTTTACGCCTTACCATGGATTTTATCGAAATATTTAGCACTCGGCGTCGCGCTTACCGATGTCATTAACGCCTGTACCCATACCCCAGCAGTTTTATTGGGCATGGCAGCAGAAATTGGTACGCTGGCCCCTGGGGCATTTGCCGATATCGCCATCTTTAAATTAAAAAACAGGCATGTTGAATTTGCCGATATTCATGGTGAAACGCTCACGGGGACGCATGTGCTGGTACCACAAATGACCATAAAATCCGGTGAGATATTATTTCGTCAAATTGATTTTGGCGCGCGGCTAAACGGAGTTGAAAAATGACCTCAATGCAAAAATGGCTACGGATCGGCGCGACATTAATGTTCGGCCTTTTTGTTGCTTATCTTGACCGTTCTAATCTTTCCGTTACGTTACCTACGATTACACACGACCTGAATATTGATGGCGCAACGGCCAGCATTGTATTAACCATATTTCTTATTGGCTATGCCTTTTCAAATATTTTTGGCGGCGTATTTACCCAGCGATACGATCCGAAAAAAATAGTCATTCTGATGGTGCTAATCTGGTCGATTGCGACCGTTTTTGTCGGATTTACCTCGTCAGTGTACGTTATTTTGATTTGCCGGTTGGTGCTTGGCATTACCGAAGGCATTTATTGGCCGCAGCAGTCCCGCTTCGCCAGCGACTGGTTTTCAGACAAAGAACGGACGCAGGCGAACAGCATTATCCAGTATTATGGACAGTTCCTGGCATTAGGCCTGGGATTTATGATTTTGTCCCCGCTGGATGCTGCCTTCGGTTGGCGAAATGTTTTTATTATCACTGGTGTGATCGGCATTGTTGTTGTAGTTCCACTTTATATAACAATGCTGAAAAAACAGGAAGAAGCGCCTTATTATCGTGCGCCGGCGCCAACAGAGAAAACTAAACTTACCCTGGAATCGCTGGGCGGAACCCCCTTCCTACTCCTTATTTTTACCTACATCACTCAAGGGATGTTGTTCTGGGGAATTACGTTATGGATCCCCATGGTTGTCAATTCTCTCGGCTATACCGGATTCAGTAAAGCATTGGTCAGTTCTCTGCCTTATCTGACTGCGGTTATACTGGCAATCCCTATCTCATGGATCAGTGATAAGACACAAAAGCGTGTACTTATTGCTTCACTGGGCCTACTAATCCCCGGCGTGATGTTATTTCTCCTGCCATTTGTCGATGCGCCGGGCTTTAAAATCACGCTCATTACCCTGGCGATGGGTTATTATGCCGCCAGCTTTACCCCCAATATCTGGTCGATTATCCAGTCGAACGTTAAACCCCATGCGATTGGCCCAGCCTCCGGTATTATTAATGGCATCGGCGCTGGCGGCGGCGGTACGTTGGCAGGCCTAATGGTCGGCTATTTTTACCGGACAACTGGCAGCTATATGCAGGGATTTATGGTTCTTGGATGCATTGTTATCCTGGGCGGCGCGTCATTATTGATCTACGGCAGAATAAGAGCTCACCATGCCCGGCGCTAGCGCCATCAGCCAGAATGTAAAAAAACAACGCCACCCGAGGGTGGCGTGTTCAGTTCAGGGCTGGTTTCTGTCTAACCAGTCACCGCTTTCAATCAGAGTTAACCCATCAACAGGACGTTGATATACATACATCCATGCACTGCCGTAAGGCGTCTGGATTAACTGGCGTGCGTATTCACCGCCCCTGGTGCGCAAAGCATCAAGTTCGGCCAGCGTGGCGTTATCAATTCGATAAACTTCACCGTATACCGCTCCGTTTCCCGGAACTGCGCCTGGATAGTGGCCCAGACTATACAACTGGTAGTTATCGATACGGTAATCGCCAAGCAATTGGGCATTGGTCATCCAGTGACTGTTGCCTTGTTTCTGTCGTAAACTGCCATAGACAAATATTCGCATTGCTAAAACTCAAACTGATAGAGCAAATCAAGTGCCTGATCTACGCCAGACACTGCTTCCAGATATAGCTTAGGCATCAGGCGATAACGTAACGTGAGCGTCGCCAGAGAGTCAAATATCCCTACACCATACTTCACCTGTAGACCCGGCAGTACATAGCCGCTGACCACAACCTGGGACGAATCGCCCACCCCTTGCGTGTCCAGCGCCAGATTACTTACACCGAATGTCTCTCCGATTTTACCCACAACCTGACCACTTTGCGCAACCCCCAGGCCAATAAGCATGGAAGTCATTGCTGCGCTATCACTCTGATTGCTGTCCAACCCCTGCCCACGCAGCAGATAAGAAAGCGCTTCAGCCTGCGGCATCGCCGGATCGGAGAAGATTTCCGCTTTGGGTTCATCAGCAGTGCCTGTGACACGCACGCCCGCAATGACATCGTCTTCGGTGGCGTCAGGGTTACGGATCGCTTCGATATTGAGCAGCGGCTGATCCGGCGGGCCGGAGAACAGCAGCTCGCCTTTACGGACAAGCAGGTCCTGGCCGTAGGCGCGGAATCGGCCGTCAGGAATATTGATTTGACCATTCAGCCCCAGCCCCTGCTTATCCTGCGCGACTTTCAAATCGCCGGTCAAACGCGCTTTAAGCCCGAAGGCGTCGATGCGCACGTTGTTGCCGACGTGGACCGTCAGATTACTGTTGATGGGAATAGACGCTGTCTGCGGCGTTTCTGGTTGCAGGTCATTATTGAGCATAACCACATCGCTGGAGACGCCAACCGCGCTCTCCGGCAGGTCGTGCACCACAATTCGCGCCCACGGAACGTCCACACGCCCATCCAACGTGAACAGCGAAGGCGTCGCGTCAAAGACCACATCCGGCGAGACATCCAGGCGCACCATCGGCGGAACGGTAATCCGCACCCGGCTGCCTTTCGCCGTCACCCGCGCGCGCCAGTTGTCAATCTGGCTCCAGTCGGCGTTACCGTTCAGGTTAATTTGCCCTTGTTGTGTTCGCACGATACCGGCGAGCGTCGAACGCGTACCGCTAAAGTTCATGGTGAGCTGGCTCGGCTGCATCTCAAACGGCATAAAATTACCGTCAATATCCAGCGCGCTAAGCTGCAACTGACCAAACAACTGCGGGCTTTGCACATCGCCGCCCAGACGTAGCCTGGCGTTTAACATTCCCGCCGCTTTTTCGCCGCGCGAAAAGACAGGGTTGACCATCGCCAGATTGAGATTGCGCATGTTGACGTTACCGCCGAGATTGCGCCGCCCCTGAGGATCGGTTACCTGCACCTGGCCATCGAATTGACCATTGTTCGTCAGGCGAATCAGCCATCCCAGCTCGGCGCGATTATTATGCAGTTCGGCGCTGAGGTTCAGCGTCTCAAACGCGACCGGTAACGGCGCGTCATTGACGGTCTGCGTGACCTTCACGTTACGACCGGAAAGCGTGACCTTCCCCTGCGGCAATCCCTCCTGGGTGGTATCCCACGACACGTCCGCTTTCCCGCTAAAGACCCCTCTGGCCTGAGTGGTATCAGGCATAAATGGCTTCAGCATCGCCAGATCAAAGCGGTTGAGATTGACCACCGCCCGTCCTGCGGCGCCCGCATCAATGGTTTGCGGTACGCACAGCTCGGCGTTCGGGTTCAGCCAACAATGCGGCCCGATACTGATTTTCTGTTCTTTATTACGGTAGTCCAGCGCAATCGCGCGGGTCAACGACCATGGCCCCACTGGCGTCTGGAAACGGGTGTCGCTTAACGTCCCTTTCCAGCGCGCCGCCTCGCGATCAAAACTGCCTGTCAGGGAGAGTTGACCGGATACCGGTTCTCCCTGAACACGGAGCTGTAGCTGATGCTGCTTCTCGCTGCCTTTGGCGTCAAGCGTCACCAGATTGATGTTAACGTCGGGCTGCGAAATCCGCTCTACGCGAACGTTGAGATGGCCCGCTATCTGATCGGTGGATTTAATATCGCCCTCAATGCGCGCCTGGGCGACAGACAGCTCCTGCCAGCGCAAGCCGCGGGCGGTGATATCCGCCAACAGCTGCGGCGCTTCTACCGTACCGCGGACTTTAACGATTCCTTTTGCCATGCCGCCCAGCCCTGGCAGCGCATTATCCAGCCCTGGCGCATCGATGGCGGCGTCAAGATTCAGCTCCTTAACGCCAAGCTCGCCTTTTATATCGGCGCTGTTTGGGCCCAGCGCAAGGTGCAGCCCCGGGATCGTCCACTGCATGTAGCTGTTGCCCTTTAGCGTCCCGTTGACGTTAACGCTGTTCTGCTTCACATTGCCGGTCAGCTTGAGCTCCGGGACATCCATCTGCCAGGTGCCGCCGTAGAGGCTGCCTTTGGTTTTCATGACGCCGTTAAGCTTCGCGGGCCAGTCCGGGATCTCTTTAGCGGTATTGATGCCATTCAGCGTCAGTTCGCCACGCCAGCTAATCGCCTGCTGCCAGTCCACCAGCGCTTTCAGTTCGGTTTTTCCCTCCAGAGCGGCGACGGTGAGTTTATCGAGATTAATCTGCCGCTCATTCCCTTTGGCATCCAGCGTGATGGTCGCCGGCGGAATATCTTGTCCTTTCACGGCGGTTCGCATCGACAACGTATAGTCGGTCATCTTACCGCTCAGTTTGAGCTTCAGATCGTCAGCCTGAAACTGGGTATCACCCGTCAATGGCCAGGCAATGCGTTGGCTGACGACTTCAAGATTGAGCGGTAAACCGGCCTCCGCCAGCCGCGTCTGGGCGCGAAGCGCGACATCCATCGGCCCGGAAAGGTTCACCCCGACCTCCAGTTGTTCGCGTAACGCGCCGCCGACCTTGAGTTTTATCTTTTCACCCTTTAGCGGATCGATATTCAGCGTACTGTTGAGCGTAATATCGACCGGCCAGTTATTGGCGAGCTGCGCCGTACCGGAGGCTTTCACCGTGCCCTGGTTGGCGTCGATATCCAGAGTATCCAGCTTCATATTACCGTCGATACTGCTGACTTTAAGCAGCATCGTGCGCACCGTCAGATCGGTATCGCCGGTGATACGTAGCTGCTCGCCGCGAAATGACTCGATATTCAGATTGAGCGGCAGGTGAACATCGGTCATCTCCGGCATTACCGGTTTTGCAAACAGATCTTTTAGCGTTTCGCCAAGCGGCTTTTCATCCGGTTGAGGTTTCTCGATTTTGGGTTCAACCACCTCTTCCTGCGCCACGTCAGCGACCTTCGGCAGCGCAATCAGCAATCCCTGAAGCCGCGTCGGTTTCAGGGTCAGGTTTTTCTCCTGCCATGCCAGCCCGGAGGTAAAATCCAGCACCGAAACGGTAGTGTCATCAATCTTGATATTGATGTTATTCAGCGCCACGCGCGACAGCGTGATGGGCCAGGGGGTGGAGAGGTTCAGCGGTCCGCTTTCTTCCTCTTCTTGCGCCGGTTCGGAAGGCGGCATTTTTTTGCTGTCGATAGCGACATTAATGTCTTTTAACGCCAGATCATTGACGCACAGGCTACTGCGCCACAGGCAATCAAGCCCGACGGCCAGATGAATTTCGCCCGCATTCACCGCAACGCCCGGCTGCTCATAGCGGATATTTTTTAACGATAAGTCCCGCCAGCCGCCGGTGACCTGCCCAATCTCCAGCCCCGGCACCCAGCGGTTCGCCGCACTGAATACCAGATGCAGCCCCGTCGTCGTCCCGACCAGAAACGCAACGCTCGCCAGTAACACCACAATGAAAATCAACACGCCGAGGCTTATTTTCTTCCATAAACTCATAATTCAGGCCCCAGACCGATATAAAACTGTAAACCGTGTTCGTCTTTGTCGCCGACCGGTACGGCAAAATCGAGTTTGACAGGCCCAACCGGCGACGCCCAGCGCACGCCGACCCCGGTCCCGGTTTTAAAATCGCTACGGCGAATATCACTCACCGCCTCGCCGCTATCGACAAACACTGCCCCCCACCATTTGCCGGTGACGTTATACTGGTACTCCAGCGATCCGGTTGCCAGTTTTGAGGCGCCTTTAAGATTGCCGTCGCTGTCTTTAGGCGAAATAGATTTGTATTTATAGCCGCGAATACTGCGGTCGCCCCCGGCGAAGAAACGTAAATCCGGCGGAACTTTGTCGAAATCACCGGTTTCTATCCAGCCCAAATTGGCGCGCATCACAAAACGGTGGCGATCGTACAAAGTCCGAATCCAGACGTTTTGCGCCTGCAGTACGGAGAAATCCACGTCGGAGCCCCAGGCCGTATTCGAATAGTCTACCGAGTAGCGCTGCGAATCGCCCCAGGTTGGCATCAGCCCCCCTCGCGAGCGGGTTCGGCTGATCATCACGCCCGGGTAGAACAGCATGGTGGTATTGGTGACGTTCCCCTGGGTAAAGTGGTCGAAACTCCAGCGCAGGTTAATCGCCCGCTGCCAACCGCTGGAAAGGTCCCAGTAACGCGACACGGCAAGCGTGGTCGAGTCCTGCTCCGTATCATTCAAATCGGTACGTTTAAAACCGCCCTGTACCAGATAGTATTGCTCCAGCGGGTTTTTCAGCAGCGGCATTTTATAACTAAAATCCAGCACCTGTTCCGGCGCAGAAATACTGGTGCTGGTGGTCAGGCTATGACCGTAGGAGTTCATCCACGGTTTTTTCCACGACGCTTTCACGCGCGGCCCGACGTCGGTGGAGTACCCCACCCCGGTTTCAATCGTATTTTCGGTTCGCGGCGATACCACGCCTTTTAACGGCAGAATTTTTGTTTTACGCGATTTCTCAAATTCCGGCGCCACCACGACAGAATTAAACCATCCGGTAGCGGAAAGTCGGCGGTTTAGTTCCGCCAAATCTTTCGATTCGTACTCATCGCCCTCTTTAAACGGCAACAGATTTTGTAAATATTCATCACGAATCTGCGAACCTTCGAAGGTGACAGGTCCGAAGCGATAGCGCTCACCGCTATCATAATCAATATCCCAAAACGCCTGATGGCGGCCCAGAGCAATTCCCAACTGACTTTTAACGAATTCGCTGTCGAAATAGCCTTTACGTAGCGACACGCTGGTTAACGATTTCTTAAAATTGTCATAGTCTCCCTGGTTCAGCACCGTGCCGATTGCCGGACGCGTTTTCAGTAAGGCCAGATAATCTTTGTCCGTACGCGCGCCGCCGCGTAAAATGACTTCTGTACCGCCAATCAACACCGGCTGGCCGGGCGTAACCCTGGCGATTAATACCTGCCGTCCTTTCGCAGGCGGTGGAAGCAAGTCGAATTTGATAGTGGGTTCGTAATAGCCTAACGCTTTAAGCCCTTCGCGAATCGCATCATCAACTCGGGCGCGAAAGCGCCGATCCGGCGTCACCTCATCGCTCTGAATCGTAGAGAGCTGTGCGCGAACGTTTTTTTCCAGCTCTCCGGATAGCCCTTCGACTTTCAGACGAACATTTGCGGCTACCGCAGAACTGCTCAGGCACAGTAAGCTAACCCAACATAACTGACGGATATGTGGCACATTTTCTCCTGAATATCCCCTATTCCCACCCCTGGAAAAAATCACACTACCGCTCCGCGGCTTAACATAAAATCAACAATTTCGATTGAAAAGCAGACGACTGCCCAAATATTTCTTATGGTTAAATCCAGATACATTAATGTTGTTATTGTGTGCAAAGATGCGTCTCGTTACAACCTTAACGCCAATTAACGCTTTCGGGAGAATAGCTCATGAGTTTATTTGATAAAAAACATCTGGTTACTCAAGCAGATGCGTTACCAGGACGCAACACCCCGATGCCGATCGCCACTCTGCATGCGGTAAATGAACACTCTATGACCAATGTCCCTGCCGGAATGGAGATCGCCTACTTCGCTATGGGCTGTTTCTGGGGCGTAGAACGTTTATTCTGGCAATTACCCGGCGTATATAGCACCGCGGCAGGGTATGCGGGCGGTTACACGCCTAATCCAACTTACCGGGAAGTCTGCTCCGGGCAGACCGGTCATGCCGAAGCGGTACGGATAGTGTACGATCCTGCCGTTATCCGTTATGAGCAGCTTTTACAGATTTTCTGGGAAAATCACGATCCAACGCAGGGGATGCAACAGGGTAACGATCACGGTACGCAATACCGTTCTGCGATTTATCCCTTAACGCCGGAACAGAGTGCCGCTGCTCACGCCAGTCGCGAGCGCTTTCAGTCGGCAATGGCCGCCGCCGGAGACCATCGCCCTATTACCACGGAAATCGCCCATGCGACGCCGTTTTACTACGCCGAAGATGAACACCAACAGTATCTGCACAAAAATCCATACGGTTACTGCGGGATTGGCGGGATCGGCGTTTGCCTGCCGCCTGACGCGTGACGACGCTGGCGTAGGGGGAACTTGTCGGAGTTGAAAATGAACCCTCTGGCGACTTTACAGTAGCTTACGCTATACTAGCCCTGAACTTATCGGCTCACTGCTACGAGCCGGTTTTCATTAAACGTTACCACACGGATTTATAAACTTCCCTTCCGAGGATCTGGCGTTTCGCCGGATAAGATATGTTAAACAGTATATTCATTATATTCTGCCTGATCGCTGTAAGTGCGTTCTTCTCCATCTCCGAGATCTCGCTTGCCGCATCACGTAAGATTAAACTTAAGTTATTAGCTGATGAAGGCAGTATCAACGCACAACGCGTATTGAAAATGCAGGAAAATCCCGGCATGTTTTTCACCGTTGTGCAAATTGGCCTGAACGCCGTCGCTATTCTTGGCGGTATCGTCGGCGATGCGGCATTTTCGCCCGCCTTTTCCGCCCTTTTCTCGCACTATATGTCGCCAGAACTCTCCGAGCAGCTGAGCTTTATTCTCTCTTTCTCGCTGGTGACGGGGCTGTTTATCCTGTTCGCGGATTTAACCCCGAAACGCATCGGTATGATTGCGCCAGAAGCTGTGGCTTTGCGTATCATCAACCCGATGCGCTTCTGCCTGTTCGTTTTTCGCCCGCTGGTGTGGCTGTTTAACGGCATGGCAAACAACATCTTCCGCCTGTTCAAAATTCCAATGGTGCGGAAAGACGACATTACTTCTGATGATATTTACGCAGTGGTGGAAGCCGGCGCGCTGGCGGGCGTCTTGCGCAAGCAAGAGCACGAACTGATTGAAAATGTGTTTGAACTTGAATCCCGCACCGTACCGTCTTCCATGACGCCGCGCGAAAGTATCATCTGGTTTGATCTGCACGAAGACGAGCAAAGCCTGAAGAAAAAGGTCGCCGAACATCCGCACTCAAAATTTTTGGTGTGTAATGAAGATATCGACCACATCATCGGCTATGTAGACTCCAAAGATCTGCTGAACCGCGTGCTGGCGAACCAAAGTATGGCGCTGAATGGCGGCGTGCAAATTCGCAATACCTTGATTGTGCCGGATACGCTGACCCTTTCTGAGGCGCTGGAAAGTTTCAAAACGGCGGGCGAGGATTTCGCGGTCATTATGAATGAATACGCACTGGTCGTCGGTATCATTACGCTGAACGATGTGATGACCACGCTAATGGGTGACCTGGTCGGCCAGGGACTGGAAGAGCAAATTGTGGCACGCGATGAAAATTCCTGGCTGGTTGACGGCGGCACGCCGATTGACGACGTCATGCGCGTGCTGGATATCGATGAGTTTCCGCAATCCGGCAACTATGAAACCATTGGCGGCTTTATGATGTTTATGCTGCGCAAGATTCCAAAACGTACTGATTCGGTGAAGTTTTCCGGCTACAAGTTTGAAGTGGTGGATATCGACAACTACCGTATCGATCAGTTGCTGGTGACGCGTCTCGACAATAAAAGCAACGTACCGGCACCGAAACTGCCCGATGCGCAAGGTAAAGAAGACAGCGCGGCCTGAAATCCGTTTGCCAGAAACATCAACGGCTCCTGATTCAGGAGCCGTTTTTTTTTACTTTTTTAACCTACTGCATAGCACTTTTGGTTACGCCATCTCAGTTTGCAGACGCATAACCTGACGGTTAACTTCAGACATCACAGACAAGTGCTGCTTGTCTCTCACTTTTGGGATAAGAATCTTACCCTTATCGAACTCAAAAGCGCCAACATCCTTGATATATAACCGTCCACGGAACAGGATCTTCACGTACTTCGCCACCTGTAGCGGGTTGTAGCGTTGGAAAATTTTCATTGTTGTCTCCTGCAGAGTATTACGCCCTTGCGGTGCCACAATCGGCCCAACAGTTTTAAGGCGCAAATTTTAATGCCATATGACTATAGACCATATCTACGTCGTTTCCAGTGTGCATAAGTATATTTACCTTTTGATTACAGTTATTCAGAATTATCTAAACATCAGCTCATTTTTCTCAGTATATGCCTTCATTTTTCACAGGAAGTGTGCGCCCGCCCGCAAACTGGCATCCCCTTTGCGGGAAAAAGCATCAATCGCACATATGATTAACTATCGGCCCAAAGTGGTCGGATCACCTGCAAAAAAATAAAGAAGGAATGACCATGACCCTACGTAAAATTCTGGCGATGTCGTGTCTGCTACTCCCCATAATGGCTTGTGCGCATAAACTTGAAGTTAACCAACGGGTGCCGCCGGTAGGCATTGCCGACCGTGGCGAACTGACGTTGAATAAAGATGAGTTTAGTTATAAAAACTGGAATAGCGCGCAGCTGGCGGGAAAAGTGCGCGTCCTGCTGCACATTGCGGGTCGAACGTCAGCGAAGGAAAAAAACGCCACGCTGATTGAAGCGATTAAATCAGCCAAGCTCCCGCATGACAGATACCAGACGACCACAATTGTGAACACCGATGATGCGATCCCCGGCTCCGGTATGTTCGTGCGTAGCAGTATAGAAAGTAATAAAAAGCTCTATCCGTGGTCGCAATTTATTGTCGACAGCAATGGCGTGGCGCGTAACGCCTGGCAATTAAAAGAAGAGGGGTCCGCCGTCATTGTGCTTGACAAAGACGGTCGGGTTCAATGGGTGAAAGATGGCGCGTTAACCCAGCAAGAGGTACAGCAGGTGGTCGGCCTGCTGCATAAGCTCCTCAGTAAATAGTCACCCGGAAGCCGGGGTTAAGGAACGATTCACGAGGGGTATAGTCCAGCGTTTTTCCCTGCCAGTCGTGAACGTGCGCCCCGGCTGCAACGGCAATGGCATGACCTGCGGCAGTGTCCCAGACGCTGGTCGGCCCAAATCTGGGGTAAAGCTGCGCCTGGCCTTCCGCCACAAGACAGAATTTCAGCGAGGAACCAATAGAAGTTGTCTGATGTTCGCCAAGCTGTTGGAGATATTCGGTGAGTTCATCATCCGTATGCGAACGGCTAATCACCACCAGCGGCGGGCGGGCATCCCGGACCTGAATCTGCTTACGCACTCCGCACTCCTCTTTCCAGGCCTTACCTTCCGCCGCGTAGTACATCACTTTCAGCACCGGCGCATAGACCACGCCCAACACCGGTTTGCCCTGCTCAATCAGCGCGATATTGACCGTGAATTCGCCATTGCGCTTGATGAACTCTTTGGTGCCGTCGAGCGGATCGACCAGCCAGTAGCGCTGCCAGTGCTGGCGCACTTCCCAGGCAGGCGGATCTTCTTCTGAAAGCACCGGAATATCCGGCGTGAGCGTGCGTAACCCTTCGAGAATCACGGTATGTGCGGCGATATCCGCCGCAGTGACTGGAGAATCGTCCTGCTTGCGGGCGTACTCCATCGGTTTGGCTCCATCATAAACCTGCATAATGGCATCGCCCGCGTTCCGTGCAAGCTGGCATACTTGTTCTAACATTCTCCACCTCTTTATGACGGGGGCGTTAACTCGTTGTTTTACTTATACCCGATCGTTAAGGGTTCCGCCAACTGTGATACCGTCTGCGGTTTTGATAATACCTTTCATGGCATGATTCACCCTTCTGTGAACACTCGCAAAAAATCGGCCGGATGGGGCGGTTTCGCCTTCTTCTGGCGACGGTCGGAACGATATCGGGTTTCACTGTTTATCATCGCTATTTTTCACTATCCGGCTTTTCTATTGCGTTCTTAAAAGGTGCCTCTGATGATTAAGTTTAGTGCAACGCTTCTGGCTACGCTGATCGCCGCCAGCGTGAATGCGGCCACCGTCGATCTCCGTATCATGGAAACTACTGATTTACATAGCAACATGATGGATTTCGATTATTACAAGGATACCGCAACCGAAAAATTCGGATTGGTACGTACCGCAAGTTTGATTCATGCCGCCCGAAATGAAGTCAAAAACAGCGTGCTGGTGGATAACGGCGACCTGATTCAGGGGAGCCCTCTGGGCGATTATATGGCGGCAAAAGGGCTCAAAGACGGTGACGTTCACCCGGTCTATAAAGCGCTCAACACTCTGGATTACGCGGTTGGAAACCTCGGCAACCATGAGTTTAATTATGGTCTGGACTATCTGCATAACGCGCTGGCCGGCGCGAAATTCCCTTATGTTAACGCCAATATTATCGACGTTAAAACCCAAAAGCCGCTCTTTACGCCTTATCTGATTAAAGAGACGAACGTTATTGATAAAGACGGCAACCCGCAAAACCTGAAAATCGGCTATATCGGCTTTGTTCCGCCGCAAATCATGATTTGGGATAAAGCGAATCTGAGCGGCAAAGTTACCGTCAATGACATCACGGAAACCGCCCGGAAATATGTGCCCGAAATGCGCGAGAAAGGCGCAGATATCGTGGTAGTCATTGCTCATTCAGGCCTTTCTGCCGATCCGTACCACAGCATGGCGGAAAACTCGGTTTATTACCTCAGCGAAGTTCCCGGCGTCGACGCGATTATGTTTGGCCACGCCCACGCCGTCTTCCCCGGTAAAGATTTTGCCGACATCAAAGGCGCGGATATCGCCAAAGGTAAGCTTAACGGCATTCCTGCGGTAATGCCTGGCATGTGGGGCGACCATCTGGGAGTGGTCGATCTGGTGCTCAATAACGACAGCGGCAAATGGCAGGTTACGCAGGCGAAAGCACAAGCGCGGCCTATCTATGACGCCGCCGCTAAAAAGTCGCTGGCAGCGGAAGACAGTAAGCTGGTCGATATTCTGAAAGCCGATCACGATGCCACCCGCGAGTTTGTCAGCAAGCCCATCGGCAAGTCTGCCGATAACATGTACAGTTATCTTGCTCTGGTGCAGGACGATCCTACCGTACAGGTGGTGAATAACGCGCAAAAAGCGTATGTGGAACACTTTATTCAGGGCGATCCGGATCTGGCGAAACTGCCGGTGCTGTCCGCCGCCGCGCCGTTTAAAGTTGGCGGGCGTAAGAACGATCCTGCCAGCTTTGTCGAAGTGGAAAAAGGCCTGTTGACCTTCCGTAACGCCGCCGATCTTTATCTCTATCCGAATACGCTGGTGGTGGTGAAAGCCAGCGGTAAGGAGGTAAAAGAGTGGCTGGAATGTTCTGCCGGACAATTTAATCAGATTGATATTCACAGCAACAAACCGCAATCGTTGATCAATTGGGATGGCTTTCGCACCTATAATTTCGATGTCATTGACGGCGTGAATTATCAAATCGATGTGTCACAGCCCGCCCGCTATGATGGCGAATGTCAGATGGTGAATCCGCAGGCGGAACGTATTAAAAACCTGACCTTTAACGGTAAGCCTGTCGACCCGAACGCTACGTTCCTGGTCGCCACGAATAACTATCGCGCTTACGGCGGCAAGTTTGCCGGCACGGGCGACAGCCATATCGCCTTTGCGTCTCCGGATGAAAATCGCGCCGTGCTGGCGGCATGGATTGGCGCAGAGTCAAAACGCGCGGGCGAAATCCATCCGGCGGCGGATAATAACTGGCGTCTGGCGCCAATCCACAGCGATACGGCGCTGGATATCCGCTTTGAAACATCGCCAGGCGATAAAGCCGCTGCCTTCATTAAAGCGAAAGGGCAGTATCCGATGAAGAAGGTTGCCGTCGATGATATTGGTTTTGCCATTTATCAGGTGGATTTGAGCAAGTAACGTGAGTCCCGTATGGCGCTGCGTTTATTCGGCCTGACTGGCAGGCCGAATAAAGCGCTAGCCGCCATCTGATAAACGGTCCCGCTGCGCCAATACCTGCGGCAAATTCAGTTCTATCCAGTCCGCCAGCGCGGCGACTTTATCGCTCACCTGCTCGCCAAGCGGCGTCAGGCTGTACTCCACATGCGGCGGAACAACTGGATATGACACCCGGTTAAGAAATCCGTCCTGTTCAAGCGCCTGTAACGACTGCGCCAGCATCTTTTCACTCACGCCTCCCATCTTGCGGCGCAGGTCGCTAAAACGGTGTGTACCGTCGCGTAACGCGACCAGAATCAGTACGCCCCAGCGACTGGTGACATGTTTTAACACCTCACGGGACGGGCACTGTTCAGCAAAGAGATTGCCTTCACGCAACTGCCGGGAAAGAGTATGAGCGCGCATTGATACTTACCTTTTTGTACGTACTTACTAAAAGTAAGTTTAGGTGGTAGCGTAATAAAACACAAGACCAACACTGAGGAGTTCACCATGATTGCTATCACTGGCGCAACAGGCCAACTGGGCCAACACGTTATTGAAAACCTGCTAAAAACGACGCCCGCCAGTCACCTCATCGCGATCGTCCGTAACCCGAAAAAAGCCGCCCCGCTCAGTCAGCGCGGGATTACCGTTCGCCAGGCGGATTACGCTAACGAAGCCGCGCTGACCACCGCCTTACAGGGCGTTGATAAACTGCTGCTCATTTCATCCAGCGAAGTGGGACAACGCACCGCGCAGCACCGCAACGTCATTCAGGCCGCCATTGCCGCGAAGGTGAAATTCATCGCCTATACCAGCCTGCTACATGCAGATAAATCGCCGCTGGCGCTCGCCGATGAACATATTGAAACGGAAAAAATGCTGGCTGAGTCAGGTATTCCTCACACGCTATTACGTAACGGCTGGTATACGGAAAACTACCTGGCGAGCGTCCCTGCCGCGCTGAAGCATGGCGTCTTTATTGGCGCAGCGGGAGAAGGGAAAATCGCCTCCGCAATGCGCGCTGACTATGCCGCCGCCGCCGCGCGCGTCATCCGTGAAGAGGGTCACGCCGGGAATGTCTACGAGCTGGCGGGTGATGACGCCTGGACATTAAGCCAGTTGGCGGATGAACTTACTCATCAGAGCGGAAAAAAAATCGTCTACCAGAACCTGAGCGAAGTCGATTTTGCCGCCGCGCTGAAAGGCGCAGGCCTGCCTGACGGACTGGCGGATATGTTGGCCAATTCTGACGCTGGCGCGGCGAAAGGCGGCCTGTTTGATGACAGCCATACGCTGCGTAAACTCATCGGTCGCCCGACGACGACGCTCACAGAAAGCCTTCGCTCCGTACTGTAAGTGTTAAAATTTAGTTAATTTATGTGGCATCCTCATAGACCTTCTCTGATAATGACGGAACGGTTTATGAGGAGAATCTGATGATTAGCGGCGTGCTATATGCCCTGCTGGCAGGGCTAATGTGGGGATTGATTTTCGTCGGCCCGTTAATCGTACCGGATTACCCGGCCCTCTTACAGTCAATGGGACGCTATCTGGCGCTGGGGCTGATTGCCCTGCCGATTGCCTGGTTAGGCCGCACGCGGTTACGCCAGTTGACGCGCAAAGACTGGTCCACCGCCCTGTCGCTGACTCTGATGGGCAATGTAATCTATTACGCCTGCCTCGCCAGCGCCATTCAGCGAACCGGCGCGCCGGTGTCGACGATGATCATCGGGACATTGCCGGTCGTCATTCCGCTTTTCGCTAACGTTCTCTATAGCCAACGAGACGGCAGATTATCCTGGCGGCGTTTAGCGCCCGCGCTGGCGCTTATCGGTTTTGGCCTGCTGTGCGTCAATATTGCTGAACTTAGCCAGGGATTGTCCGATGTTAGCGGCTGGCGCTATGGTTCAGGCGTTGTGCTGGCGCTGATTTCCGTAGCGTGCTGGGCATGGTATGCGCTGCGCAACGCCCGCTGGCTGCGGGAAAATCCCGACAAACATCCCATGATGTGGGCAACGGCGCAGGCGCTGGTTACGCTGCCGGTCTCGTTAATCGGCTATGCGGCGGTCTGTCTGTGGCTGAGTATCCAGAAACCGTTGTTTACCCTGCCCTTTGGCCCGCATCCCGCGCTGTTTATCGGTCTGATGATCGCCATCGCGGTGCTGTGTTCCTGGGTGGGCGCGCTGTGCTGGAATATCGCCAGCCAAAAATTGCCAACCGTTATTTTAGGGCCGCTGATTGTTTTTGAGACGTTGGCGGGACTGCTCTATACCTTCATTCTGCGCCAGGAAATCCCGCCATTCCTGACGTTAAGCGGCATTGCGCTCCTGGTGGCGGGCGTGGTCATTGCCGTGAGAGCGAAACCGGAAAAAGCGACCGTCGTTCCGGTCACGGAACGCTAATTTCATACTGGCTTAAATTATACGCACCCCGAAAGAGTTATAGCCTCGCCTTAAAGATGCATTTAAAATACAACTTATATTATTGCAAATGAGGTAACGGCTATGGCTTATCGCGATCAACCTTTAGGCGAACTGGCGCTCTCTATTCCCCGCGCATCGGCGCTGTTTCGCCAGTACGATATGGATTACTGCTGCGGCGGAAAACAGACGCTGGCGCGCGCCGCCGCGCGTCACGACGTCGATATTGACATCATAGAAGCGCAACTGGCGCAATTGGCTGAACAGCCCATCGAAAAAGACTGGCGCGCCGTTCCGCTGGCGGACATTATTGACCATATCGTTGTGCGCTATCATGACCGACACCGCGAACAACTGCCGGAGCTTATCCTGCAGGCAACCAAAGTGGAACGCGTCCACGCGGATAAGCCAAACGTCCCACGCGGCCTGACAAAATATCTCACCGCGCTGCATGAAGAGCTTTCCAGCCATATGATGAAAGAAGAACAGATCCTGTTCCCAATGATTAAACAGGGTATGGGTCGCCAGGCAACGGGCCCGATAAGCGTAATGGAAAGCGAGCATGACGAGGCGGGAGAGCTGGTAGACGTCATCAAACACGTCACCCAAAATGTAACGCCGCCGCCAGAAGCCTGCACCACCTGGAAAGCGATGTATAACGGCATTAATGAGATGATTGATGATCTGATGGAGCACATCAGCCTGGAGAATAACGTGCTGTTCCCACGCGCGCTGGCCGGGGAATAATCGCCAGCCAGGCATTTTGCCGGATGGCGGCTGTAAACGGCGCCTTATCCGGCCTACAAATCAACGCTACGCTGTAAGCCCGGTAAGCGCCAGCGCCACCGGGCAAAACAATTAACGCATTCCCGCCATCCGTTTCTTACCTATCAACAGCCAGCCCAGACCCAACGTGATAAACCACAGCGGCGTCACGATCAGCGCCTGGCGCGTATCGTCTTCCAGCGTCAGCAATACCAGTACGAATGCAAAGAACGCCATGCAGACCCAGCACATCAGCTTACCGAGCGGCATCTTATAGATGGATTTTTCATGCAGATGGGGACGCTTTTTGCGGTACACCAGGTATGAACACAGAATGATGGTCCAGACAAACATAAACAGGATGGCCGAAACCGTAGTGATCATGGTGAATGCGCCAATCACGCTCGGGTTGACCATCAGCATAACCACGCCGCCCAGCAGGCAGATACAGGAGAAGGTCAGGCCTTTCGCCGGTACCGCGCGTTTCGATAGCTTAGCGAACGCTTTTGGCGCCACGCCTTCTTGCGCCAGGCCAAACAGCATACGGCTGGTCGAGAAGACGCCGCTGTTGGCGGAAGACGCCGCCGAGGTCAGCACGACAAAGTTGATCACGCTCGCGGCGGCAGGCAGACCCACCAGTACAAACAGCTCAACAAACGGGCTCTTATCCGGCACCACGGAACTCCACGGCGTCACCGACATAATGACAATCAGCGCAAAGACGTAGAACATGATGATACGGATCGGTATTGAGTTAATCGCGCGCGGCAGCGATTTTTCCGGATCTTTAGTTTCTGCGGCGGTAGTACCGACCAGCTCAATGCCCACGAAGGCGAATACCGCAATCTGGAAACCGGCAAAGAACCCGCTAATACCTTTCGGGAACCAGCCGCCGTCATTCCACAGATGCGCGAAAGACGCTTCAACGCCGGTCGGCGATTTAAAGTGCATCGCAATCATGACCAGCCCGACCACAATCAACGCCACAATGGCGACGATTTTGACCATAGCAAACCAAAATTCCATTTCACCAAACATTTTAACGGTGGCGAGGTTGAGGCTTAGCAGCAGGATCACTACCGCCAGCGAGGCGACCCAATCGGAAAGGCCGGGAAACCAGAACTGCGCGTAGGCGGTAATCGCCACCACGTCAGCCATACCGGTCACTACCCAGCAAAACCAGTACGTCCAGCCGGTGAAATATCCCGCCCAGGGGCCAAGCAGGTCGGAAGCAAAATCGCTAAACGATTTATATTCCAGATTCGAGAGCAGCAATTCCCCCATGGCGCGCATCACGAAAAAAAGCATAAAACCGATGATCATATACACAAAAATGATCGACGGTCCGGCGAGACTGATCGTTTTACCCGATCCCATAAACAGACCGGTACCAATAGCGCCGCCAATAGCGATAAGCTGTATATGACGGTTTGTAAGATTGCGCCGTAGCGACTGTTCAGCCGGAGCCTGTTCGTCGGCTGCGACTTTTACCTGATCTACCATGTTTTTCTTCCTGTACCTGTCTGTGTTGTGCGGGCTCTACGGCCTTTGGTCTATGATACGACGATCCTGTTATCAGGACTCATCGATATTAGGTAAGAATCGGCGGGATGAATACTAAGATTCAAATACAATGTTAATTTTATGTTTAAAATGAGTGTTATATCACTTTGATAATGCGAATTAGCTCACAAAAATACACGTAACGACGCCATTTGCAAAATAAAATATTGGCATCTGCTGAAGTCAGGGTTGCCGGATAAGGCGTTTACGCCGTCATCCGGCAAACCCGGAGCGCTTAGAGAATTTCCAGCAGTTCCACCTCAAACACCAGGGTGCTGAATGGCGGAATAGATGCCCCGGCCCCACGCTCGCCATAGGCCAGCTCCTGTGGGATAGTCAGTTCCCATTTGGAACCTACCGGCATCAGAGTCAGCGCTTCAATCCAGCCGGCGATCACGCCATTTACCGGGAATTCAGCCGGTTCGCCGCGCGCGACGGAGCTGTCAAATACGGTGCCATCAATAAGCTTACCGGTGTAATGCACGCGTACGCGGTCGGTACGCGCCGGAATCGCGCCTTCGCCCTGCGTCAGAACGCGGAACTGTAAACCAGATTCAGTACTGTTCACACCGTCTTTTCCGCGGTTTTCTTCCAGATATTTCACGCCTTCGGCCGCCATCGCTTTGAAACGCTCACGACGCACCGTGTCCGCACGCTCATGAATTTCACGCAGCGCACGATGCACCACATCAACAGGAACCGCCGGGTGTTTACCTTCCAGCGCATCAGCAATGCCAGCAACCAGCGCTTCAGGCAACAGCCCTTCAAGACCGGATTCGCTGAGCTGCTGCCCTACCTGCAAACCAATGCCGTAGCTCGCTTGCGCTTCAATAGTGTCAAAAGTCGGGGTGGACATTATTTTTCCTTCATCGGATATCAAAAAAGTAGCGGGCAGCATAACAGCCACGCTTCTTCTGGTAAAACTTTGTCTCAGGGAGGATGACAAATCGCAGGGAAAAAGAAACAATAGATTATCCGTATTGATGTCACGAAAGCGGATAGCACTACCAGTATCATAGCGTTAGCCATCTATACTCTATGATTAAGGAACGAGATGCGGAGCAGGAGGTAAACCATGCCCGGGCGCTTTGAATTAAAACCAACCCTGGCGAAAATCTGGCACGCGCCGGATAATTTTCGCATCATGGAACCGCTGCCGCCTATGCATCGTCGTGGCATTATCATTGCCGCTATCGTGCTGGTGATTGGTTTCCTGCTGCCCGCCAGCGAGACCAGCGACTCGCCTGTCGTCACGCGGGAAGCGCAATTGGATCTGCAATCGCAATCACAGCCGCCGACGGAGGCCCAGCTTCAGGCGCAACTGGTCGCGCCGCAAAACGATCCGGATCAGGTGGCGCCCGTTGCGCCGGAACCTATCCAGGAAGGCCAGCCGGAAGAACAAAACCAGCCGCAGACGCAGCCTTTCCAGCAGGATAGCGGCATCGGTCAACAGTGGCGCTCGTACCGGGTAGAGCCTGGTAAAACTCTGGCGCAACTGTTCCGTGACCACGGACTGCCCCCAACAGACGTTTATGCAATGGCGCAGGTAGAAGGCGCTGGCAAGCCGCTGAGTAATCTCAAAAATGGTCAAATGATTAAAATTCGCCAGAATGCCAGCGGGGTGGTGACAGGTTTAACGATAGATGGCGATAACGGCCAACAGGTGCTGTTTACGCGTCAGCCTGACGGCAGTTTTATTCGCGCACAGTAACGCCGGCTGCGCCTTACCCCGTCTATACCCTATTCGTTCAGGTGAAGCATTACCGCTTCACCTTATTCACCCACCAAATCCCCGAACACACCAGCACCAGCGCAATCATGTATTTCCACTCCAGAATATTCTCGCCGAGAAAAATAGCCGAAAGAGCCGCGCCAGAAACCGGGATCAGAAAGTTAAACGGCGCAATCATCCCCACGCGATTATATTTGAGTAAAATGCTCCATAGCGCAAAAGCGACCGACGAGAGCAGCGTCAGGTAGACTAAAATCGCCACCGACGAGAAGCCATGTATCGTCAGCGTACCGCCAAAAACGTAACCGCCAATGACCAGTACCAGACCGCCAATCCCCAATTGATAGCCAGTCATGACCATCGGATCGACCGTCTGCGAGAGACGTTTGCCATACAACGTGGCCGCAGAAAGAATAAACGCCGCCAGCACCACGGAGCCTTCTCCCGGCAGATTAAAGCTGAAATCCAGGCCGTTGCTGACGTTCACCACCATGACGCCCGCAAAGCCCAGAATACAGCCGAGCGTTTTGTTGTAGCTCAATCGGTCGTTCTGATAAATAAAGTGCGCCAGCAATACGCTGAAGAATGTGCCTGTCGCGTTCATGATTGAGCCTTTCACGCCGGAGGTGAACGCAAGGCCGATATAGAAAAAGAGATATTGCAGCGACGTCTGAGTCAGCCCCAGTAACGTTAACTGAGCAAACTGGCGCGGACGAAACCGACCAATCGGTTTACGCTGAAGCAGCGCGAACAGTAGCAGCAACACACCCGCAAACAAAAAACGATAACCAGCAAAAACAATTTTAGAAGGGATATCGTCGGTGGCTATCTGAAAGAGGTCATAACCGCTTTTGATGGCTGGATAAGCGCTGCCCCATAGCAGGCAACAAAATGCGGCACACACATAAACGACGTTTTTGCGGGCAAACGGGGAGGCCTGGCGTTGGGTATCCATTCTTTCACCAAGAAATTAAAATAATGTTTTATTTTTGATTATCGCGAAAAGAGGGGGAGATAGCCAGTCGAAAAGCGATGGGGTTAAAAAAGCAAAACGTCGGCGCTGGGCCGACGTTTCGTTGCTAGCAAAAACGAGAATGCCTGATTACTCAGCAACCACGTTGATGATAACTTTTGCGAATACTTCGCTGTGAACCTGGAAGTTCACTTCGTGTTCGCCAGTGGTACGCAGAACGCCGTTCGGCAGACGAACTTCGCTCTTAGCCACGTCAACGCCAGCTGCAGTCACAGCGTCAGCGATGTCGCGAGTACCGATGGAACCGAACAGTTTACCTTCGTCGCCTGCTTTAGACGCGATAGTAACGGTTTCCAGGGCGTTGATTTTCTCTGCGCGTGCATTTGCAGCAGCCAGAACGTCAGCCAGTTTAGCTTCCAGTTCAGCGCGACGTGCTTCGAAGTATTCAACGTTTTTCTTGGTAGCCGGAACAGCTTTACCCTGTGGTACCAGGAAGTTACGAGCATAGCCCGCTTTAACGTTAACCTGATCACCCAGGCTACCCAGGTTTGCTACTTTATCAAGCAGAATAACTTGCATTACCTTATCCTCTCAAAGTCGTATTAATGGACCGTGACCGATTACTGATGGCGATCAGTGTACGGCAGCAGAGACAGGTAGCGAGCGCGTTTGATAGCGCGAGCCAGCTGACGCTGGTATTTTGCACGGGTACCGGTGATACGGCTTGGGACAATCTTACCGCTTTCGGTGATGTAGTTTTTCAGCGTAGCGATATCTTTATAGTCGATCTCTTGAACGCCTTCCGCGGTGAAACGGCAGAACTTGCGACGACGGAAATAACGTGCCATATGGCTAGTCTCCAGAATCTATCAATTCAATCTGCTCGGCATGCAGAACCATTTTGCTCAGACCGTTCTTTGCCTTGTGGCAAGAGATAAACCCCTGAACGGTTATGCGGCTGCCGACCGTTATACTGTGAGTAATGGCCTGGTTTTCGTGTCCGCTAACAATAACGGGCATTTGGCACCACGCCTGCCGGTGAAAGCCGGCTTCCTCTTGCACAGAACGATGCTCAAGCACGAACTGGCAATGCGGAATTCCTGATGGACTGACCTTTCGAAGGAGGGCCCTGCACACGGTGCCGGACAACGCCAGACGGTTGGTCATCAGAAATTACTCTTCAGAATCCCCAGCTTCAGCATCATCTGCGGTTTCGTTAGCGAAATCATCGCGACGCTCACGGCGCTCGTCTTTCGCTTTAACCATCGGAGAAGCTTCGGTAACAGCGTGCTTAGTACGCATAACCATGCTGCGGATAACGGCATCGTTGAAGCGGAAGGTAGTTTCCAGCTCATCGATCACTTCCTGCGGCGCTTCAACGTTCATCAGAACATAGTGCGCTTTGTGCAGTTTGTTGATCGGGTAAGCCAGCTGACGGCGGCCCCAGTCTTCCAGACGGTGGATCTTGCCTTCTGCGCCAGTGATGGCGGCAGAGTAACGCTCGATCATGCCCGGAAC
Organism: Salmonella sp. 741265073_HBA; assembly: GCF_046569105.1. Taxonomy (NCBI): domain Bacteria; kingdom Pseudomonadati; phylum Pseudomonadota; class Gammaproteobacteria; order Enterobacterales; family Enterobacteriaceae; genus Salmonella; species Salmonella sp. 741265073_HBA. The sequence continues at coordinate 77,289 of NZ_JBKFRY010000006.1, forward strand.
CTGTTCGCTCTGGTCAGGATGGACCATAAAAACGATTTCGTAATGACGCATCGAATTGCTCCTTACGGATTATTCAGCCTCCTGTCTGGGTCAGCCGCGGCCCATGGAGGCAAGGAACGTGTTAAAGGTCGGCTGAAAAATGACGCGTTATAATACTGACACGCCCGGCGAAACTCAAGGCAATAGTTCGATTATTTATGTGCCTGCCGATCAGTTCTGAAATGTAAAAGATTAAGGATGAGATACCGACCTGTTAACCACCATAACAGCTAGCGAGTTGACGATTTATCAGGCATCAGCGGGAAATGCGGTAATTTTTTGAACAACTGCATCAGAAATGGTCGCTATCGCTCCTGCTGGTAGCGATTAAAATAACATCAGAGGTTCACAAAAAAGGAGGCAGGGCCAGGTCAGCAACCGCCGCCGAGGAGGTCACTATGTTCTTCCGTATTTTCCCCCTTCTGGCTGGATTTTTGCTCAGCGTAAATACAATGGCAGCCATTGAAATTGATAATCGTCAGGCCAGAAATATGGACGATATACAGAGCTTAGGCGTGATTTACATAAACCATAATTTCGCGACTGAAAGCGAGGCCCGCCAGGCGCTGAAAGAAGAAACTGATGCGCGAGGCGCAATGTACTACCACCCGATTTTGTTACGGGAGCCCGGTAGTAACGGCAACATGCATGCCAGCGCGGAGATTTATCGCTAGTATCAGGAAAATGCCATAGTTTTGCCCCCTGGTCAGGGGGCATTTTTTTCGCTTATCGGGTTGTTAATGGCACTTCGGCATCCGGCTCATGCGTTATGCGGTTTCGCAGATCGCGGCGCATTAATTCAATCACCCAAAACCAAAATACATGTCCCAGAATTTCAGAAGCGTACTCGTCAAAAGGAAGTTGTGTAAGCGGAGGCGTTAAGTTCAGCGCCGGGCAGAATATGCCATGCACGACAACCGTAACAATCAGCCCCGCCAGTATCCCCTGCCATAATTTAACTTTCGGGAAAATTTCCGCGACGACGCAGTAACCTATTGCGAATACCAGCGAAAAGATAATGTGAGTTACCATCACAGGGTTAATAATATGCTCAGAAAAGGTATAAACCGTTTGTGTTGGGTCAATGCCTAAATAATCCCGCAAAAAAATATACGGTGGATTAAACTCATCGCGCCCGCCGGAAAACGTTCGCGGCGGTAAAGGAACTTCCGCGCCCCATTTTACAAATGCTGAAATAATACCCGCTGCAAAACCAATTAACGCAGCTACTCCATACCGACGCCGCTGTGGGTCAGTTTTAACAAACAATCCGTTGATAGACACAGTAGTATGATTCTATAGAGTGTTATGAAAGAAGCTCCGGAATCTGACCAATTACATCCCTGAGGGATAGGATCCCGGAGCGTTGTTTTACTTCTGCCCGTAATACGCATTCGGGCCATGCTTACGCATGAAGTGTTTATTCATCAGATAATCGTCGATGGGGTTGAGGCCAGGGTTAATACCGCGCGCAATCCACGCCATTCGCGCCACTTCCTCCATGACGACCGCGTTATGTACCGCATCGTGCGCATCTTTCCCCCAGGCGAACGGCCCGTGTTGATACACGACAATGCCTGGCGTATGCAGCGGTTCCACCTCGCCCAGCGTTTCGATGATCACCTTACCGGTGTTCAGCTCGTACTCGCCCTGCACTTCTTCTTCGCTTAACGCTCTGGTACAAGGAATATCGCCAAAGAAATAGTCCGCGTGCGTGGTGCCGAGCGCTGGAATAGCCATCCCCGCCTGCGCCCATGCCGTGGCGTGGGTGGAGTGGGTATGAACGACGCCACCAAGCGACGGATAGCGTTGATACAGCGCCAGATGGGTAGCGGTATCGGAAGAAGGACGATAACCTCCCTCCACCACTTTGCCATCCATATCCACCACCACCATGTCATCTACCTTCATGGTTTCATAGGCGACACCGCTTGGCTTAATTACCACCAGCCCGCGTTCGCGATCGATAGCGCTGACGTTGCCCCAGGTAAACGTCACCAGTCCATAACGGGGCAAATCCATGTTAGCGTCAAATACCTGCTGCTTGAGTTTTTGCATTAGGCTGCCTCCACCAGACCGGCGCTGGCCATGCGCGCTTTCACCCAGTCACGCGCTTTCGCTACCTCTGCCGCCGGGTTCTCTGCTGTTTCGCTCCACATCTCAATCAGATAGGGCCCGCAATAGCCACTCTGTTTGAGCGTTTCGAAGCAGCGCTCGAAATCGACAACGCCTTCGCCAAACGGCACATTTTTGAACACGCCGGGTTTAGTATCTTTGACGTGTACCGCGACGATATGCCCGATTCCCGCCTGTAGCTCCATCTGTACGTCGTTATCCCAGGCAGACAGATTGCCGATATCCGGATAGAGCTGGAACCACGGGTTATTGAGGTAGTGAGCATAGCCCAGCGCTTTACTGATGGAATTCATCAGCGGGTAGTCCATGATCTCCATCGCCAGCGTCACCTGGGCGCGGCTGGCCATATCAACGCTCTCTTTTAACCCATCGCGGAAGCGGCAACGCGTTTCGTCGTTGGCCTGCTGATAGTAAACGTCGTACCCCGCCAGTTGAATGACGCGAATCCCGACGTCCTGCGCAAACTGAATCGCTTTACGCATAATCTCCAGCCCCTGCGCCCGTACCGCGTCATCTTCGCTACCGAGCGGAAAACGACGATGCGCGCTCAAACACATGGACGGCACGCGCACGCCGGTTTCAGCAACCGCGCTCACCAGCGCCAGACGCTGCTCGCGGCTCCAGTCAAGCCGCGAAAGACGCTCATCGGTTTCATCGACCGACATCTCGACGAAATCGAAACCCAGTTCTTTTGCCAGCGTCAGGCGCTCCAGCCAGCACTCCCCGGCGGGGAGCGCTTTTTCATAGATGCCAAGCGGGATTTGTTTCGACAACATATCCGCTCCTTAGCCCCACAGTTGAGCGATGGAACGTTTAAACTGACGCGCGGCTTCTACCGGAGAAGCGGCATCACGGATGCTGCGGCCCGCGATAAAGACATGGATCGGAATGCCTTTGAACAGCGGCAGGTCTTCCAGCGCCAGTCCGCCGGTCACGGTCACTTTAAAGCCCATATCGGACAGCCGCTTAATCGCGGTAATATCCGCCTCGCCCCACGCCACGCCTGCGGCCTGCGCGTCACGGCTGCGGTGATAAACCACTTGCTGAATGCCTGCATCACGCCACTGCTGCGCCTGTTCCCAGGTCCAGTAACCGGTCAGCTCGATCTGCACGTCGCCGTTGAACTCTTTCGCCACATCCAGCGCGCCTTTTGCGGTGTTGATATCCGCACAGCAAATCACGGTCACCCAGTCCGCGTTGGCTTCGAAACACATACGGGAGAGGATTTTACCGGCATCGGCAATTTTGGCGTCCGCCAGCACGATTTTGTGCGGATAGAGCGCTTTCAGGTCGCGAACGGCGCGCACGCCTTCGCCCACGCACAGAATGGTGCCCACTTCGATAATGTCGACTTCTTCGGCAATCAGGCGGGTGGTTTCATAGGCGCTATCCATAGTCTGGTTGTCCAGCGCGACCTGCAACATTGGTAATGACATGTTCAATTCCTTCTTAAGCTGCCGCGTTGGTGCGGTCAATGAGATCCAGGACTTCCTGCGCGGTACGGCAGGCGCGTAAACGGTCGAAATTGGCTTCGTCTTCAAACAGATTAACGATCTGCATGATGCCCACTTCCTGGTGAGTGTTGGCATCGACCGCCGCCATGGTGATGAGAATATCGACCGGGTCGTTATCTTCGTGGTTGAACTCCAGCGGCTTTTTCAGCGTCACCAGAGAAAAACCGGTTTTCTTGACCCCTTCTTCCGGGCGGCCATGCGGCATCGCCAGGCCGGGGGCAATCACAAAATAGGGGCCAAACTGCTCAACGCCATCGAGAATGGCCTGGTAATAGCGCGGCTCCACCACGTCGGCAGCCACCAGTAAATCGACGCCAATTTTTACGGCTTCCTGCCAGGTATTCGCTTCAGCCTGCAGGTGGATAGAATTATTCTCCGCCAGTGAATCACGTAATTTCATGTTGCATCCTTACTTCACATCTTGCGGGAAATGTTCTTTGATCACTTCCAGCAGTTTCGGGCCGAAGTCAGCTGGAGAGAGCATGTTGCGCACGCCAACCACATATTTGTTGCCGGTCACGCTGATTTCGCCTGCAATATGGGTAGAAGCGATGATGATATCCGCGCCGCTCAACTCGCTTTTGTACTCGCCAACCGCGCAGCTGTTTACCGTGTGGTCAATGTTTGATTGGGTTAAAAACTGGTCCACTTTCATTTTCATGATCATGGAACTGCCTTGTCCGTTGCCACACACAGCCAGAATACGTACGGTCATAATCAAAACTCCTTATTAAGCAGACTGTTCTGCCAGTTGTTTTTCTGCATCTTCTTCTGCGCGCAGTGCGCGGCCAGCGAAGAACATATAAGCCAGTGCAATTACAATGATGACGGCCATAAAGGCGATACCGAGGGAGAAGAAGCCCTGCATCATCGGCGGTGCCAGAATCGACCAGTCCGCCATGCCCATCCAGGCACTCATACCGGTGAGTTTCACCGCCCAGACGCAACCAAAGATTTCGATCATCCCCATCACCAGACAAATCTTCAGCGCCGCACGCCAGCCGCCGAAGTGGTTAGCGAACACGCCGATAGTGGCGTTAGAGAAGAACATCGGGATAAAGCCAGGAATAATCAGGATCGAGGAGCCGCAGGCAACCAGGATGCCAACCGCAATCAGCTGGCCGATGGTGCCCCACATAAAGCCCCAGACCACCGCGTTAGGCGCGAAGCTATAAATAGCCGCACAGTCAATCGCCAGTACTGCGCCCGGAATCAGACGCTGGGAGATACCGTTAAAGGCCTCAGAGAGCTCGGCGACAAACATACGCACGCCCTGAGTAATAATGAAAATCGCCACCGCAAAGGAGAAACCGGTTTGCAGGATGTAGACCGTCCAGTGCACTTTGCCCGCCATCGCCTGCACAGTGTCGATACCGAAGGAGAGCAGAATGGCACCAAAGAAGATGGTCATTACAATCGCCGTGGAGACGATGTTGTCGTGGAAAATGTTCAGCCAGCCCGGCAGTTTGAGATCTTCAACGCTCTCCTCTTTTTTGCCCAGGAACGGCGCGACTTTATAGGCAATCCAGGAAGCAAACTGCTGCTGGTGACCGATGGAGAAACCACAGCCATCGGTCACTTCCTGAGTCGGCTTATACATCATGTTGGAGGTAATACCCCAGTACAGGGAAACCAGTATCGCCGTGCAGATAATGGTGGTCCACATGGAATAGCCGAAGATATAGAAAGAGACCGCAATCAGCCCCGCCTGCTGGAACATGATGTGCCCGGTCAACATGATGGTGCGAATACCGGTAATGCGTCGCAACAAGACGTAACAAATATTCAGCGCCAGCGCGAGCAACACCGCGTAGCCTACCCAACTATACGCATCACCCATCCGCTCGATCGTTGCCATCATCGAAGCATAGGTATCGGAAATCGCGCCGTTGATGCCGTAAACCTCAGACATTTTCGCCACCACCGGTTTAAAGGTGCTGGTCAGAATGCCGGACCCGGCCTGTAGCAGCATGAAGCCAATGATGGTTTTGATCGTCCCTTTGATGATCACGCTGACGCTTTTACGCAGCAGGATATAGCCCAGGCAGGTCACAATACCCAGTAATAGCGGGGCATTGGTCATTACCTGATTAAAAAAAATGGTAAAGATGTTGTAGAGGATCTCCATAACGATCTCCGGTAGACAAGGTTGCTGAGTCGCAGGCGCTCAGAATAATGTCCCTCCACTGTAATTTTCAAAAGTAATCACAACAAGATTGAATTTGATTAAATGTGACGTAGCGCGCAAATAATTAGCACACTTAATACATGGTTTACTTATAAATAACTCATTTCTTCATTAAAATAAGTAAAATCATAAAGATGAATACATCCTCATGACGCCAGAAAAGATTAAGTTTTCTTCTGGCTGCGTTCTCCCCTACCCAAAAGTCAAAAAATAGCCCATTGCCTTCTTGAGAAAATAGTGTCAGGATTAATCAAAACAAATCACGTTTTGAACCATTTTGAACAAACATGAAGGTAAATGCGATGAGTAAAGTACAAAGCATCACGCGTGAATCATGGATTCTGAGCACGTTTCCGGAGTGGGGAAGCTGGCTGAACGAAGAGATTGAGCAAGAGCAGGTCGCGCCGGGTACGTTCGCTATGTGGTGGCTGGGCTGTACCGGTATCTGGCTAAAATCTGAAGGCGGCACTAACGTATGCGTCGATTTCTGGTGCGGTACCGGTAAACAGAGCCACGGTAATCCGTTGATGAAAACCGGCCATCAGATGCAGCGTATGGCTGGCGTCAAAAAATTACAGCCTAACCTGCGCACCACGCCGTTTGTTCTCGATCCTTTCGCTATCCGTCAGATTGACGCCGTACTAGCGACCCACGACCATAACGATCACATTGACGTCAATGTCGCGGCTGCCGTAATGCAGAATTGCGCCGATGATGTTCCGTTTATCGGCCCGCAGACCTGCGTGGATTTATGGGTTGGCTGGGGCGTGCCGAAAGAACGCTGCATCGTGGTAAAACCGGGCGATGTCGTGAAAGTGAAAGATATTGAAATTCATGCGCTTGATGCCTTTGACCGCACCGCATTAATCACCCTGCCCGCCGATCAGAAAGCCGCTGGCGTACTGCCGGACGGCATGGATGTACGCGCGGTTAACTATCTGTTTAAAACGCCGGGCGGCAATCTCTATCACAGCGGCGATTCTCACTATTCCAACTACTACGCGAAACACGGCAACGAACATCAAATTGATGTCGCGCTCGGTTCTTACGGTGAAAACCCGCGCGGTATTACGGACAAAATGACCAGCGCGGATATTTTACGCATGGCGGAATCGCTGAATACCAAAGTGGTGATCCCGTTCCATCACGATATCTGGTCGAACTTCCAGGCCGATCCGCAAGAGATCCGCGTGCTATGGGAAATGAAGAAAGATCGCCTGAAGTATGGTTTTAAACCGTTTATCTGGCAGGTTGGCGGCAAGTTTACCTGGCCGCTGGATAAAGACAATTTCGAATACCACTATCCGCGTGGGTTTGACGATTGCTTTACCATTGAACCCGATCTACCGTTCAAATCCTTCCTGTGAGTCGATATCATGCCGGGATTACCCGGCATTTTTTCCATTTACTTTAGTATTTCCAGGCTATTTCAAATATCATCTTTTCAAATCAATTTGTATCGGAATAGCTCATGACTGAAGCACAAAGACATCAAATACTGCTGGATATGCTGGCACAGTTGGGCTTTGTTACCGTCGAAAACGTGATTGAGCGTCTGGGGATCTCCCCGGCGACAGCGCGCCGCGACATCAACAAGCTCGACGAAAGCGGGAAACTTAAAAAAGTGCGCAACGGTGCAGAGGCCATTACCCAACAACGGCCCCGCTGGACGCCGATGAATCTGCACCAGGCGCAAAACCACGATGAAAAAGTACGCATCGCGAAAGCGGCGTCGCAGCTGGTAAACCCGGGTGAAAGCGTAGTGATTAACTGCGGCTCCACCGCTTTCCTGCTGGGGCGCGAAATGTGCGGGAAGCCGGTACAAATCATTACCAACTATCTGCCGTTGGCGAATTATCTGATCGATCAAGAGCATGACAGCGTGATTATCATGGGGGGTCAGTACAACAAAAGCCAGTCGATTACCCTGAGCCCGCAGGGAAGCGAAAACAGTCTCTATGCTGGCCACTGGATGTTTACCAGCGGAAAGGGCTTAACTGCGGATGGCCTGTACAAAACCGATATGCTAACCGCCATGGCGGAACAAAAAATGCTCAGCGTCGTCGGGAAACTGGTCGCGCTGGTCGATAGCAGTAAAATTGGCGAGCGCGCGGGAATGCTGTTCAGCCGCGCCGATCAGATCGCTATGCTGATTACCGGCAAAAATGCCAATCCGCAAGTTTTGCAACAGCTTGAAGCCCAGGGTGTAAGCATACTCCGCGTTTAAAGATGCTGTCGGAAAAACGCTACCGTCGCCGACAACGCTTCTGGCGTAATGCGATGCCGCACGCCTGCGGCCCATAAACAGGTCACATGCTTATCCAGCTTCGCCCCGGCGAGTGCCTGCTGGAGCCGGAAGGTTTCGATAGCAGGCACCACGTCATCCTCCTGACCATGCCACAACAGAAGCGGCCTGTCGGCCAGTCGCTCTAACTGGTGTGTGACTTCCCATTCACGTAGCGGCGCGATGATATTGTCGAATTCCGCCTGCTGTACCGGGTTCTGCGGGGATAACGGCGGGAAAAGCGTCCGGGCGAGCCCGGTAAAATAGCCCGACCCCATTAAACTGGCCCCGCATTTTACCTCTTGGTGACGTGTCATAATGCCCAGCGCCGTCATACCGCCCATGGATGCGCCGCCCACCGCTAACCGCCCGTCAAGTAGCCAATTTTCCGCCTGAATCGCCACACGTAACGTCGTAAATTCCTGCATGTTTTGGTGCAGAATCTGCCAGAATCGGTGTATCCGTCCCTGTGAGTCGCCGCCGAAGCGAGCGCCATGCTCCGGCGCATCCGGCATGACTACCCGGAATCCTGCCTGTGCCAGGGCAACGGCAAAATAACTATAAACCAGGCTGGAGGAGGTGAAGCCATGATAGAACACCACACAGGGAAGCGGCACGGCGCGTTTCCCTTCCGGGAAGGCATGTAGTACGACGCCTCCGGCTAATTGTCGTGTTTCAATCGCTATCATTATTCTCTCCTTTTTATCCGGTATGCCACGGAAAAATACTTAACGCAAGTTTATGGATAGCGCAATAATTCATAATGTTTGAGAACTGGGTTACGCTTTCGCAACGTTTTCATTCGAAAATCGCGTGACAGATAACACTTCGGGAACATTCCCCCTAAAGGGAAATCAATAAGGCATTACACTATGATTATCAGGAAACGAGATAGAGTTATGCGTCGGTTTGCTTCATTGATAGCAGCGCTGTTATTAAGCGCGTGTAGCGTGCTGCAGGGTACGCCGCAACCTGCGCCGCCTGTCGCCGATCACCCGCAGGAAATCCGTCGCGATCAAACGCAAGGACTACAGCGGATGGGGACCGTAAGCGCGCTGGTTCGGGGCTCCCCGGATGATGCTATAGATGAAATCAGAGCGAAAGCCGTCGCTGCGAAAGCCGATTATTACGTTATCTTAATGGTTGATGAAACGGTTGTAACCGGCCAGTGGTATTCACAAGCCATTTTGTATCGTCAATAACAGTAGATTGATTTTTAGTCAGTTTTACATTGCTTTGCGCCCCTATGCGTTTACCTGTGCACAATACACAAACAGGTTTACCGTGATGGAGCGTCCTGTTAAATGCGGGGTATGTAATAAGGAGCTGACGATGAAACAAGAACTTGCCTTATCCTCACTGCTGCTTTCTGCCGGACTGGTGAGTACGACGGCACAGTCTGCCGAATTCGCCAGTGCTGACTGCGTAACGGGTCTGAATGAAATCGGCCTGATCTCGGTCAGTAATGTTGCAGGAAACCCACAGGATGTGGAGCGGATTATCGCCCTGAAAGCCGATGAACAGGGTGCGTCCTGGTACAGAATTATTCAAATGTATGAAGAACAACAGTCGGATAACTGGCGCGTACAGGCGATACTCTATGCCTGATGCCGCGTGGCTCGTGCCGGATGGCATGTACTACAGGTCAAACGTTACCGCAGTCCCCCGGTCGCCCTTAACAGTAAATCATTTTGCACCTGGGCAGGCAGCGGCATTTCGCCGCGTGTATCCAGCATCATCTGACACCACGCTTGCGCCAGCGGCGGCGAGGCATGACGCAGCATTTCCGCTCCGCATCCCAGCAAGAAAAGCTGCTGCGTAATCTCTCTGCCCATTGCTTCGTCCGGTTTGCGTAAACGTTGCTGTAGCTGACGTACCGCGCGGTCGTAATGGCGATCCTGACCTTTGACTTCCGCAAAAGCTTCACTCAATACGTCATAGACGCCGTGTTGTTTTGTCAGCACCCGCAGTACATCCAGACACATGATATTGCCGGAACCTTCCCAGATACTGTTCACCGGCATTTCACGGTACAGGCGCGGGAGTTCGCTCTCTTCACAATACCCCATCCCGCCGAGAACCTCCATCGCCTCAGCCACAAAAGGGATTCCCTGCTTACAGATGGCGAATTTCGCCGCTGGCGTGAATAATCGCGCCCATAATGCCTCTTTCGCCTCGCGACGTTGCTCCCAGGCGCGCGCCAGCCGAAACAAAAGCACCGTCTGCCCCTCCAGGCATAACGCCATACGACTTAAGGTTTGTCGCATCAACGGTTGTTCGATCAGCGGCTTACCAAAAGCCTGACGCTGATGAGCGTGGTAAATCGCGACTGAAAATGCGCGCCGCATTAAGCCATGACTCCCGAGCGCGCAGTCAAGACGCGTCATACCGCCCATCTTTAAGATATGCCGAATCCCTTCGCCCTCTTCTCCCAGCCGCCAGCCGACGGCATCCTGAAACTCGACTTCGGCGCTGGCATTAGATCGATTACCGAGTTTATCTTTCAGGCGTTCAAGACGAACAGAGTTCCGTTGCCCGTCTGGCAGGAAACGCGGCACAAAGAAACAGGATAGTCCTCCTTTTGCCTGCGCCAGCACGAGGTGCGCATCACTTTGCGGCACAGAGAAAAACCATTTATGTCCCACCAGCCGATATGAATCATCCGCCAGCCGCTCCGCGTGGGTCGTATTACTGAGTACGTCCGATCCGCCCTGCTTTTCCGTCATTCCCATGCCGATAAGCAGGCCCCGTTTTTGCCCGCCCGGCAGCAAATGCGAATCGTAGCGATCGCTGCGCAGCGGCACCAGCCAGTCATGGAAAGTGGCGGGAAGCATCTGCAATAGCAACGGTGTCGCGGCAAAGGTCATCGTGACAGGACAGAGTGTTCCCGCTTCTACCTGAGCATGTAATACAAAACGCGCCGCCCGGGCGACAAAACTTCCCGCCCTTGCCTCTTCCTCCCAGGCCAGGTTATGTACCCGATTAGCGCAAAGCCCCTGCATCAACAGGTGCCAGGCGGGGTGAAAGCGAACGTCATCCAGACGCTGTCCCTGGGGATCGTAACGCAGCAACTCAGGAGGATGCGCGTTCGCCAGACGCCCCAGTTCCAGTGATTCCGCCGTTCCCAGTTGTTGGCCAATACTGGCGAGAAGATCGCTATCCCATCCCGCGCCTTCCCGGGAAACCGCTTCACACAGCGCGCCATCAGACAGGAATAAGTTACTGTTATTGAGCGGAGCAGGTTGATTAAAGACGGTATGTGTTTGCCAGGACATGGTGTCTCCCTCCTTCAATGGCGCTGAAGTCAAGTATGGTCATGACTGCGCCATTGACGCCGGAGCAAGATCACAAAAGTATGATTAACCGGCAATATAATGTGGGACGAAACGGGAAGTGTCTTTGGTAATTAGCGTATTGTCCTCGCGAATCCCCATCCCGGCGGCTTCATCGTCAATGATCCAACTGCCAATCAGCGTATAGCTATCGCCAAAGCGCGGCAAAGGCTGAAACGCCTGGTAAATCATCGGCTCGTCAGCGTAGTCGCCGTCGGCATGATCGATAACATTTTGCCGCTCGTCGAAAATCGTGACGTTGCCGCCTTCACGTGAATAAATCGGCTTCCGTACGCTGCTTTCGCCTGGCGCTGCGAGCGATTTTTCGCCCTCAAACCAGGCCGGTAGCAGATTCGGATGGCCAGGGAAAAAGCGCCACAATAACGGCAACAGCCCTTTGTTACTCAGAATACTTTTCCACAATGGCTCAATCCATTGCTCACGCCGTTTTCGCAGTAGCGGGCCGTTGTCATCGCGCATCATCCATTCCAGCGGGTAGAGCTTAAAGGCGCGGCGAATCACGTTATCGTCCAGATCGGTCAGCACGCCGCCTACGCCAAGCCCCAGTTCTTCAATATAGATAAATCGCGTTTCCTGGCCCGCCTGCTGCGCACAATCCTGAAGGTACAGCACCGTCGTGCGATCTTCGTCGGTATCTTCACAACAGCAAAAGTAGAGCGGTTCCCGACTGTACAGCTCGCTGAAGCGGGCGATCAGCCGCTCCTGTATCGCGTTGTATTGATCGGCATCACGCGGAATGGCGCCGCTACGACGGGCATCCTCCAGCCATAGCCATTGAAAGTAGGAGGACTCATAGAGCGATGTCGGCGTATCCGCGTTGTATTCCAGCAATTTAACCGGATCTTTGCCGCACCAGACGAAATCCATCCGCCCGTAAAGCGAAGGATCGCGGCTGCGCCAACTTTCGGCGATGACATCCCAGTACAATGGCGGGATCGCCAACTGCTGCATGATCTGCTCATCCCGGACGGTCCGCTCGACAACCTCCAGACACATCTGATGAAGCTCTGCGGTCGGTTTTTCGATCTGTTCTTCAATTTGCCGTAATGTAAAACGGTAGGCCCGGCTTTCATCCCAGTAAATTTCGTTATCGATAACATGAAAGTCAAAACCGTGATCGCAGGCGATCTTATCCAGATCCCGGCGTACCGGTACGTTATGTCGTAGCATGGTTAGCCTCCCCAGTGCCCGCGGGCGCTGGAAGAACGGCCATAGCCGCCGCGGGAGACGGTGGACGCTTTCCGTGTCGTATAACCAGGGCTGGTCGCGGTATCGCTTTTCCCTGTACCGCTGCGCCACGCATAATCGCCGGACGTGGTGCGCCAGACGGGACGGGAGGCGTAGGATGAACCGCCGCTGCTATAGATGTATTGTTCGTCACGGTTTTGACGAATCGCGCGGCTGAGCAAAAAGCCGCTTAATACCGGAACCCAACTCCGATCGGTGCTATCAAAGTAGCAATCGCCAAACTGCGACTGACAGCTCTCCTGCGTCAATTGCTTAGGCACATTCGCGTAAAATTCTGTTTTCGCATTATTCCAGCCGTCAGCGCAAACGCTGGCGCTATTGCCATCGTCAATACAGTCGTTCACCGTGGCGTAAAACGTCCCATCGCCGTCGTTGTCAGTATTGCCGCCATCACCGCACCCTTTCAGGAGAAAAAAGGCCGCTCCGCCCATAATCGCCAGCGTCAGGCATTTTGGCGTGTAGCGATTTCGTTGCCGCTCAAAGGGATTAACCGGTTCGGCTATCCGTCTTATTGCCGAATGGCCTACGCCGGATGTGCTTCTGGATTTTCGTTTTTTTGCCATGATCTTCCGTTACCATGTCATACAGGCAGCGTTAAAAATACCGCCAGCCAGCGCTGCGGTTCCCATAAATAGCCCCGCCGCCACGTTGTGATGAATAATTTTTTCGCTCAGCGTAGGCATGTATAACCTTACGCAGCCATAAATCAGCAGCTGAATCACCAGCGCAATGCCGCCCCAGGCAAAATAGTCCGGGATGCTGACCGAGTTTATCGCCGCGCTGGATAAGGGGATGACATAGCCCAGCAACGTACCGCTAAAGGCCAGCGATGCCGCAGTATTGTTATTTTTTATCAACTGCCATTCATTATGCGGTGTTATCTTTGAGTAAATAAAAAGAAATGCGATGACCATTGCCGCGCCAATAAAAAAATAGGCGCAGAAAGCCAGTAATGCGTCCAGTATATGCATAATTTCCCTGTATGTGCTTAACCAATAACCGTCAGTGAGGTGAGCGGGATATCCACGCCGAGGGCGCGTGAAAACACCCATTCAGGCTCACCGCGCTCGTTAAATGATTCTTCCCCGTTCAATAGAAGATACTCCCAGGCGTCGTCCATCACCTGGCGCTGGAAGCCCATCGTAAAATTGTGAACGTCCCATTTCTCTGACTGCTGATTTTCAACCTTTTCCAGCATATAGACAGGTTCAATATTGCCCGGCTCTTCATGGTTAAAAAAGCGCTGCCAGCGCCGTTCTTGCCAGTTGAGCGTCATCGGCCCTATTGCCGCTGGCGCAATGGCTGAACGCCAGTGACGTTCCTCGTTAATACCGAAACTTTCCTCATATACAAAAAGTTTGATGTCATCAATGTCGTCAACATCTGTGCCGCCAGTGGTGTTAATTTGCAAAAACTCATCGCCAGAGGTGTAGTAGCGAAAAATCTGACTGCCGCCGCCTAAATCTATGCGACTAACTGCCGCGACAGTGTATTTTTCACCCGGTAGCGCCACCAGCAACGACGACTCCAGTAGCCGGAATGCCAGCGTATCCAGCGTGAAACCGGCGTTAAGATGTAATCCTAATGGTCCGCGAATCGGCGCTGGCGCGCTTGTTTTACCGAGCAAACGCTGAAAAAATTGCATCATAGGGGAACCTCTATCTCTTGCCATGCGACCTCTTCAGCCAGAATGCGATTGTCGTTAGGCATAATGCCATTTGAGATCGCGCATTCATGTGCCGTCTCGTATGAAAGCGACGAGCTCAGCACGGTAGCGCGCTTTCGCGCTACCGATAACAAAGCAGATACTGCCCGATAAACAGGCCAGGTCAGTCTGGACAAATGCCGCTGGCAGGTTTTGACCATCCATGTAAAGAGCATTACTCGCCTTGTTGACGCTGCAAGCGCGCCAGCACATCCTGGGCGCAGCTTTTGTTGGTTGCGCCAATACCGGCCTGCGCCAGTTTTTCGTCCAGGTCGCGTCCATCGGCGACTTTTTCCAGCTGCGCGGCGGCATCCAGCCGGGCCTGGCGTTCAGCCTGACGCGTTTGTAAACGTTTAAGCGACTCCGCCGCCGTAGACACATTCGACGCGGCTCCGACGGTCGAAGTCGTCACCGCCTGCTGGGCGCGCTGCATGGCTTCTGTCGCCTTAACCACTTCAAGTTGCTGCTCAAACTGCGCAATCCGCTGGCCTGTCGCCGTTACTGCCTTCTCCACCGCATCGCGAGAGGCTTCCAGATTAGTCAGCACCTGTTCTTCGGCAAGAATGGCATTTTCCAGACGGGCTATCTCTTCCGCCACTTCGTTGAGTAAAGCGGCGTCGACATTCTTACTCATTGCCGCCAACGCCCGTGTTTCAAGGCTGGCTTTACGCTCACGTAAATCATTCAGCTTGTCATGGCTTAGCTTCACCCGCGCCAATAAATCCACTCTGGATTTACCCGCTTTATCCAGCTCGGCTTTTGCGTCGCGAATATGCTGCTCCAGCATACGTACACCCTGCGCTTCATCAATGGCGTCTTCTGCCTGAGCAACGAATGATTTACCTAACGTGAACAAACTTTTTAAAATTCCCATGTAAGCCGCCTGTATTATTCCTGTGAATAGACTTGTGTTATTTCAGCGATATCCAACGCATTTTCTACAAGCGTGGTGATTTCCAGCGTCACGTCGGCAAGCGACGAATTTAACGACAACGCGCCAAAAGCGACATAATATTCCTCCTGTTTTACCTGGGTAATACCGACCGAAGACAGCGGTAAAACCTTCTGATTTCTCAGCAAGAAAAGATTAAATTCCGCGGTATCTCTAATCGTATTTACCGGACAGATATAAGTCTCGATAACTATTTGTTGCGAGGTAAATAAAACCGCCAGTGATAAATCGCCATAATCATTCATTTTTATTATTAATGAAGATTCATTATTTTCTATATCAATATCTAATTCGGCGATGTTGTTTAATGCATCCGCCAGCGTCCGTGGAGTCCATGCCATATTTTTATCTCTATCTCATTTTTATAAATAAAAGAAATTACAGGGTAGGTTTTTCTTTTTATATTACCAGCCAGAGATAAAAAAAAACCATCCGATTATGGATGGTTTTTTCTTAAAAAATACTATTAGCGTCAGGTTCGCTGGCGAACGGCTTCAAACAGACAAATCCCGGTCGCCACAGAGACATTCAGCGACGACACGCTACCAGCCATAGGAATGCTGATCAGCTCATCGCAGTGCTCACGGGTCAGACGACGCATACCTTCACCTTCTGCGCCCATGACCAGCGCCATGCGGCCAGGCATTTTGCTCTGATACAGCGTATGGTCAGCCTCGCCCGCCGTCCCGACAATCCAGATATTCTCTTCCTGCAACATGCGCATCGTGCGCGCCAGGTTGGTGACGCGGATCAACGGCACGCTTTCCGCTGCGCCGCAGGCGACTTTCTTCGCCGTCGCGTTAAGTTGCGCGGAGCGGTCTTTCGGCACGATTACCGCATGTACGCCAGCGGCATCGGCGCTGCGCAGACAGGCGCCAAGATTATGCGGATCGGTGACGCCATCAAGGATCAACAAAAAGGGGCGATCGTGTAATGCGATCAGATCCGGCAGATCGTTTTCCTGATACTGCCGGCCTGGTTTCACGCGAGCGATAATACCCTGATGCACGGCACCGTCGCTTTTCTCGTCGAGATATTGGCGGTTTGCCAGTTGGATAACCACGCCCTGGGACTCAAGGGCGTGAATCAGCGGCAACAGACGTTTATCTTCACGGCCTTTTAAAATAAAGACTTCCTGAAAACGTTCAGGGGCGCGCTCCAGCAGGGCCTGCACTGCGTGGATGCCGTAAATCATTTCGCTCATTAATGTACTCATTGTTTACGTTTTGCCGGGGGCGCTACGCTTGCCCGGCCTACAGATAATTCACCCTCTTCTGTTTGAAGAGGGTATTGCTCACTCTGCCGCTTTTTTCTTCGCCGCACGCTTCGCTTTGGTCGCTGCGGCTATTTTCTGCGTTTTAGCCGATGGCTTTTTTGCTTTTCGCGCGTCTTTTTTCGCTGCTTTCGGCTTCGCTTTTTTCTCGCCGCGGAAGGCGCTATCAGGCTCGAAGTTAACTTTTTTACCTACCTGACGACGTTTACCGGCGTTTTTACTTTCACCTTTTTTCGCTTTTTCACGCACCGTTTTGCCGACGTTACGCGGTGCGCGCTCGCTGGAGATCAGGCTAAAGTCAATTTTCCGTTCGTCCATATTCACCGCTTCGACGCGTACCTCGACCCGGTCGCCCAGGCGATATGTCTGGCCGCCGGACTCGCCAATCAGGCGTTGCCCTACCTGATCGAAACGATAGTAATCGTTATCCAGTGAGGAAACGTGTACCAGCCCATCGATAAACAGTTCATCAAGACGGACAAAGAAGCCGAAACCGGTGACGCTGGCAATCACGCCCTTAAAGACGTTGCCTACCTGATCCAGCATAAAATCACATTTCAGCCAGTCGGAGACATCACGCGTCGCTTCATCAGCGCGGCGTTCCGCCATCGAACAGTGTTGGCCGAGCTGCAACATCTCTTCCATCGAGTAGTGATAACCGCCCGTTTCTGTGGTGTTGCCCTTGTTCCCTTGCTCTTTCGCCAACAGGTACTTAATGGCGCGGTGCAAAGAAAGATCCGGATAGCGGCGAATCGGCGAGGTAAAGTGCGCATAAGACTGCAACGCCAGGCCAAAGTGCCCGCGGTTTTCCGGATCGTAAATCGCCTGCTTCATTGAACGCAGCAGCATAGTTTGCAGCATTTCGGCGTCCGGCCGGTCGGCAATCGATTCAAGCAGTTCGGCATAATCGCGCGGTTCCGGTTTGTTTCCGCCCGGCAGCTCCAACCCCAGCTCCGCCAGTACGGAGCGGAATGAGGTGATCGCTTCGGTGGTGGGCTTATCATGAATACGGAATAACGCCGGCTCTTTAGCTTTTTCGACAAAGCGCGCCGCCGAGATATTCGCCATGATCATGCACTCTTCGATAAGCTTATGCGCGTCATTACGCTGGGTCTGTTCGATACGCTCAATGCGACGTTCGGCGTTAAAGATAAACTTCGCCTCTTCGCTCTCAAACGAGATCCCCCCGCGCTCTTCACGCGCTTTATCCAGCACTTTGTAGAGGTTGTGCAGCTCTTCAATATGCTTCACCAACGGCGCATATTGTTCACGCAGATCCTGATCGCCCTGCAGCATATGCCAGACTTTGGTATAGGTCAGACGCGCATGGGAGCTCATCACCGCTTCATAGAATTTGTAGCCGGTCAGCCGACCTTTCGCCGAGATGGTCATTTCACAGACCATACACAGCCTGTCAACCTGCGGGTTTAGCGAACACAGGCCGTTGGAGAGCACCTCCGGCAACATTGGGACAACCTGTGACGGGAAGTAAACCGACGTGCCGCGATTGCGCGCCTCGCGATCCAGCGGCGTTGGCGGCCGTACATAATAGCTCACGTCAGCAATAGCGACCCACAAACGCCAGCCGCCGCCGCGTTTTTTCTCACAGTAAACCGCGTCGTCAAAGTCACGGGCATCTTCGCCATCAATAGTGACCAGTGGCAAATCACGCAGATCAACACGACCGACTTTCGCCTCTTCCGGCACCTCTTCTTTCAGCCCGGCGACCTGCTGCTCTACCGCCTGCGGCCAGATGTAAGGTATTTCATGGGTACGCAGCGCCATATCAACCGCCATACCGGTGCCCATATTGTCGCCCAGCACTTCGACGATTTTCCCTACCGCTTTAGTACGGCGAGTTGGACGTTGGGTCAGTTCAACCACGACCACGAACCCCATCCGCGCGCCCATGACGTCTTCTGGCGGGATAAGAATGTCGAAGCTGAGACGGCTGTCGTCCGGCACTACAAAGCCGACGCCCGCATCGGTGAAATAACGTCCGACTATCTGACTGGTTTTCGGTACCAGTACACGGACGATACGCGCTTCGCGGCGACCTTTACGATCGGCGCCCAGCGGCTGCGCCAGCACCTGATCGCCATGAATACAGGTTTTCATCTGCTCGCTGGAAAGATACAGATCGTCTTTGCGGCCTTCGACACGTAAGAAACCGTAACCATCACGATGACCGATCACGGTGCCTTTCAGCAGGTCGAGGCGTTCCGGCAGCGCATAGCACTGGCGGCGGGTAAAGACCAGTTGTCCGTCGCGCTCCATCGCGCGCAGGCGGCGACGCAAGGCTTCAAGCTGCTCTTCGCCTTCAATATTCAGTTCTACGGCCAGTTCTTCGCGACTGGCCGGTTTTTCACGTTTCGTTAAATGTTCGAGGATAAATTCCCGGCTCGGGATAGGATTCGCGTATTTTTCTGCTTCGCGTTCCTGGAAAGGATCTTGTGACATTGAGGTTCCTCCATTGTCATCTCTAATGAAGTTTACTTCACTCCACCAGTAATAATTTATAAAGCGGTTGATTCTCTTCAACCAAATCGGCAAGCGTGTAGTTATCCAGCTCCTTGAGAAAACTCTGCACGGCCTTAGAAAGCGCCTGTTTCAGACGACAGGCAGGGGTGATGTGGCAAAATTCGCTGCTACAGTTGACCAGTGATAAGGGTTCCAGCTCACGCACCACATCGCCAATACAAATAGTATTAGCCGGTTTACCCAGGCGGATACCGCCATTTTTTCCCCGAACGGCGGTGACAAAGCCCGCCCGGCTAAGCTGATTGATAATTTTGACCATATGATTACGGGACACGCCGTAGACTTCTGTCACCTCAGAAATGCTGGTCATTCGTCCATCTGGTAACGACGCCATATAGATTAGCGCACGTAAGCCGTAATCGGTGAAACTCGTTAACTGCACATCAACCTCAGGAAAAGGGAAAACGGGATATAACTTATCTGTATTGATGATAAACCAGCCACCTGTCAGGCTGCTAATTTATTTCGGTTCAGGAAGGAAAAAAGCGGGGAACAATGACGCATTTGAGCCGAAGGGTGATGCAAAGCATCTTATCCGGCCAACAAATGCGTACTCATCATAGTACCCGGTAAGCGTAGCGTTACCGGGCATCATCCATCAATTACGCGTCGAACGGATCGCGCAGAATCATCGTCTCAGTACGATCGGGGCCGGTAGAAATAATATCAATCGGCACGCCGGTCAGTTCTTCAATACGCTTGATGTAGTTCAGCGCCGCCTGCGGCAGACCGCTACGATCTTTCACGCCGAAGGTGGATTCAGACCAGCCCGGCATGGTTTCGTAAATCGGCTCTACACCTTTCCAGTCGTCAGCTGCCAGCGGAGTGGTAGTCACTTCCCGACCATCCGGCATACGGTAAGCCACGCAGAGTTTCACCTCTTTCAGGCCATCCAACACGTCCAGTTTGGTCAGGCAGAAGCCAGACAGGGAGTTCAGCTGTACCGCACGACGAACGGCAACGGTGTCCAGCCAGCCGGTACGACGACGACGGCCGGTAGTAGCGCCGTATTCGTTACCCTGCTTGCAGAGGAACTCGCCGGTTTCATCAAACAGCTCAGTCGGGAACGGACCTGCACCTACACGAGTGGAGTAAGCTTTGAGGATACCCAGAACGTAATCAACATAACGCGGGCCCAGGCCGGAACCGGTCGCCACGCCACCTGCAGTGGTGTTAGAAGAAGTTACATACGGATAAGTACCGTGGTCGATATCCAGCAGGGTACCCTGCGCACCTTCAAACATGACGAAATCGCCACGCTGACGCGCCTGGTCGAGCAGGTCCGAAACGTCAACAACCATAGAAGTCAGGATGTCGGCAACAGCCATCGTATCATCCAGAACTTTCTGGTAATCAACCGCTTCAACTTTGTAGTAGTTAACCAACTGGAAGTTGTGATATTCCATCACTTCTTTCAGTTTTTCAGCGAAGGTTTCTTTGTCGAAAAGGTCACCAACACGCAGACCGCGACGTGCCACTTTATCTTCATAAGCAGGCCCGATTCCACGACCGGTGGTGCCGATCGCTTTCGCGCCACGCGCTTTCTCACGCGCGTTATCCAGCGCAACGTGATAATCAAGGATCAGCGGACAGGCTTCAGACAGCAGCAGACGCTCACGAACGGGGATGCCACGGTCTTCCAGTTCTTTCATCTCTTTCATCAGCGCGCTCGGAGACAGCACGACACCGTTACCGATGATGCTGGTTACATTCTCGCGAAGAATACCTGATGGAATAAGATGGAGAACGGTTTTTTCACCGTTGATTACGAGAGTATGGCCTGCGTTGTGACCGCCCTGGTAGCGTACAACATATTTAGCCCGTTCAGTCAGAAGATCGACGATCTTTCCTTTACCTTCGTCACCCCATTGGGTGCCCAGTACGACGACGTTGTTACCCATTTTTCAAAATCACCGTTTGCTTAAAAATGGATTCTACCATCGCTTTTTCAGATATACAGCACTTTTTGCACTCAATCTGCGGCAAATCCGACCACTTTTTGCTCAGCCAATCGTTTTCCTCAACATGTAGTAGACCACAACTCCCGCAACCACAAGTCCGCCGCCAAAACGTCGTAAAACATTTTCCGGCAGTTGCGCCAGTGCCGAAACCATTTTTTTCCATGCGCCGGGATACAGCATCGGTCCCAGCCCTTCGAGGACTAATACCAGAGCAAGCGCCAGCCAAATTGTTGAATTCATTTATCGCCCTTATAAAAGAAAACCACCGGCATCCTTTGGATGCGGTGGTTTTGCTGGTCTAAAACCGCTGACGCTATTTTAGCGTGTCGTCGAACTCGGTGTCTTCATGTAGCGGAAGAAATCGCTGTCCGGGCTCAGTACCATCACGTCCTGATTACCTTCGAAGCTCTTCTCGTAAGCGCGCAGACTACGAATGAACGCGTAGAAATCAGGGTCCTGGCTGAACGCGTCGGCAAACAGCTTCGCGGCTTCAGCATCACCTTCACCACGCATGATACGCCCCTGACGCTCGGCTTCCGCCAGAGTTTTCGTCACCTCATAGTCAGCAGCCGCACGCAGTTTTTCCGCTTCTTCCTGACCTTGTGAACGATGACGACGCGCGACCGCTTCACGCTCGGCGCGCATACGGTTGTAAATCGCCTCAGAAACCTCGGTCGGCAGGTTGATCTGCTTAATACGCACATCGACCACTTCGATACCCAACGCCGCCATACTGTTCGGGTTGATGACCGGTACTTTACCTTTGGTTTCCGCCGTGACGCGTTCCGCCGCTTCGGCAATCGCGTCATCCGCCGCCGGGGTCGCTACTTCATCATCGGTACCGGCTGAACCGGAGTTCAGCGCGTCGCGCACTTCCAGAGTCAGACGACCACGAGAATCGGTCACAATGTCTTTTACGTCCAGGCGACCAATCTCAGAACGCAAACGGTCCGAGAATTTACGTTTTAACAGCACTTCGGCTTGCGAAATATCGCCGCCGCCGGTCGCCAGATAGTAACGGCTAAAGTCGCTGATACGCCATTTGATGTAGGAGTCGACAATCAGGTCTTTCTTCTCTTTAGTCACAAAGCGATCGGCCTGGTTATCCATCGTCTGGATACGCGCATCAAGCATTTTCACTGATTCAATAAACGGGATCTTAAAGTGCAGACCCGGCGCGTAAACCAGCGGTTTGTTCTCATCGTCACGCAGAACTTTACCAAAACGCAGCGTAATGCCGCGCTCGCCCTCTTTGACCACAAAGACGGACATGTAGAGCACTACCAGCACGATGATGATAATCGCAATAACTGACTTACGCATCGTTATTCCCCCTGACGCTGGTAGTCGTTACGCTGCGCATTCGCGCGGCGTTGGTCCATAATATCGCCCTGATTTGAGGACGACGTGTTGCTTGCTCCGCTGGCGTTAGACTTTGTGGACGGCGGCAGGCGCAGCAGGTTGCTGGCGCTATTGTCGCTCTTTGCCGCCGGCGCATTCCCGCCTTTCAGCATCTGATCTAACGGCAGCACCATTAAATTACCGCTCTTGTCGTTAACCAGTACTTTACGGGTATGGCTCAGCACTTTTTCCATCGTTTCAATATACAGACGCTCGCGTGTAATCTGCGGCGCGGCTTTATATTCCGGCAAAATCTTCGCAAACCGGGCGACTTCACCCTGCGCTTCCAGGATAGTCTGGGTTTTATAGGCGCGTGCCTCTTCCAGAATACGCTGCGCCTGACCGTTGGCGCGCGGCTGAACTTCGTTGGTATACGCTTCCGCTTCACGAATGTACTGCTGCTCGTTTTCACGTGCGGCAATCGCGTCGTCAAAGGCGGCTTTCACCTCTTCCGGCGGGCGCGCAGCCTGGAAGTTCACGTCCAGCAGGGTAATCCCCATGTTGTACGGTTTGATAGTCTCTTCCAGCTCGCGTTGGGTATCGCTACGAATAACGGTACGGCCTTCGGTCAGGATGCGATCCATCGTGTATTTGCCAATGACGCCACGCAGCGCGCTGTCGGTGGCCTGACGCAGGCTATCGTCCGGGCTGGTCACGCTAAACAGATATTTCTGCGGATCGGTGACGCGGTATTGCACGTTCATTTCAACGCGCACGACGTTTTCATCAGACGTCAGCATCACGCCTGACGCCGCCAGTTCGCGCACCGCTTCGACGTTCACCGGCGTAACGTCGTCAATAAATGTCGGCTTCCAGTTCAGACCTGGCTCTACCAGATGGCTGAATTTACCAAAACGCGTGACAACGCCGCGCTCGGCTTCTTTAATGGTATAAAAACCGCTGGCCGCCCAGATAATGACTACTGCCGCCGCGGCGATGGCGACAATACGGCCTCCCAGTTGCGGACGCGGGCCTTGCGATGAGCTACCGCCGCCGGAACCGGTGCCTTTACCGCCCCCAAAACCACCGAGTTTTTTACTCAGCTTACGGAAGATATCATCCAGATCGGGAGGTCCCTGATCGCGGCCACCTTTGTTTCCATTTCCCCCAGAGTTGCTGCCAGGTTTGCTGCTTCCCCACGGGTCGCGGTCCTGTCCGTTATTACCGGGCTGATTCCACGCCATGTTTGTGCTCCATATTTGTTATGCGGTGATCCCCGTTGTCTTTCGACCTCAGAGGATAAGGCGAAATTACTCCATGCTTCAGACGAACCGCCGTTACAGACATCATCTTTCAGGCTACGTCCTGAGTGGCGGCTTTTTTACCCCAGGTCACTTCGTTGTGAGCCCCTGAAATTCTCTCAGCTACCGCTTCAATACGACCTGAATGACTTCGCGTCTAGATCACGTATTCGATCAACGCCGGTTCTTGTTTACAGAGGCGACGCCAGTCGACAATCGGCATTCGTACCTGCAGACTGACGCTACCGTCTTCCTCCATCCACTCTTTTTCTATTGCCTGAAGCTGATAAAACCGGCTTCTCAGACGCCCTTCCTGCGGCGGCAAACGCAGCGTATGCTGCGCCACCTCGCCGGAAAGACGCTCCGTCAAAGCCTGAAAAAGCTGTGGTATCCCCACGCCGCTTTGCGCTGAAAGCCAAACGCGGATGGGTTTATTCTCTTCATCTCTGTCGATACGCGGTTCAAAGTCGTCCAGCATATCGATTTTGTTCATCACCATTAAGGTGGGGATTTCGTGAGCGTCAATCTCTTCAAGAACGGTGTTTACCGCCTCGATGTTTTCCTGCACGCGAACATCCGCCGCATCGACCACATGCAGCAGCAGCGTCGCCTGACGCGTCTCCTGCAGGGTAGCTTTAAAGGCAGCCACCAGATCGTGCGGTAAATGGCGGATAAAGCCTACCGTATCCGCCAGAACGGTTTCACCGACATCCGCTACATCAATACGACGTAATGTGGGGTCCAGCGTCGCAAATAGCTGATCTGCCGCATAGACCCGCGCTTCAGTGATCTGATTAAAAAGGGTGGATTTTCCGGCGTTGGTATAGCCCACCAGCGATACCGTCGGAACGTCGGCCTTGATGCGCGACTGCCGCCCCTGCTCACGTTGCTTCTCAACTTTCTCCAGGCGCGACTGAATCTGCACAATGCGATTACGCAGTAAACGACGGTCGGTTTCGAGCTGGGTTTCACCCGGACCGCGCAAACCAATCCCGCCTTTCTGACGTTCAAGGTGGGTCCAGCCACGCACCAGACGCGTAGCCAGATGGCGTAGCTGCGCCAGCTCAACCTGCAACTTACCTTCATGGGTACGCGCACGTTGGGCAAAAATATCTAAGATAAGACCGGTGCGATCGATAACCCGGCACTCGCACAAACGCTCCAGGTTTCGCTCCTGGGCTGGACTCAATGCATGATCAAACAATACGACCGCTGCGCCAGTCGCTTTCACGGCTTCCGCAATTTCATCTGCCTTACCTTCACCTACAAAGTACTTCGGGTGCGGTGCTTTACGGCTACCGGTAATCACCTGCATTGCTTCGACACCGGCGGAAGAGACCAGAGATTCAAACTCCTGGAGGTCTTCCATATCTTTGTCTTGCGAAAAATAGATGTGTACCAGTACCGCCTGCTCACCGGCATCATAACGGTCAAACAAGCGTAAACCCTCTTAATAACCAGCGGGGGCGATTATCCGACGCCCCCGACATGGATAAACAGCGCGTGAACTTATTCAGTCTCTTCGCTGTCCTGTTGCGCAGTAGAACCCTGCGCGTTGCTACCGTGATGGTAGTTATTGCTGGCGCCGCCACCGGCATTGTTGCTGTGATGGGAAACCGGGCGAGACGGGACAACAGTAGAAATCGCGTGCTTATAAACCATCTGGCTGACCGTGTTCTTCAACAGGATCACGAACTGATCAAAGGACTCGATTTGACCTTGCAGCTTAATACCATTCACCAAATAAATAGAAACTGGAACACGTTCCCGACGCAATGCGTTCAGGAACGGATCTTGTAAAGATTGCCCCTTAGCCATTCTCTTTTCCTTATATGCTTATTTGTACTTTGAACCTTTCGATTCTGAAAAATTGCGCACGATACGTCTCAATTGTACACATTCAGTCTGCGATAGCACCAACAACCTGTAATACTTCTTTTCGCGCCCGATCGGGATTCTCACTGTCAAGCCAGCGCACCCCTTCCCAACCGCGCAACCAGGTCATCTGGCGCTTCGCCAACTGTCTCGTGGCGCAAACACCTCTATAAACCATTTCATCATATGAGATTTCGCCCTCAATGTATGACCACATCTGGCGGTATCCCACACAACGGATGGAAGGCAAGTCCGTATGCAAATCTCCTCGGGCAAAAAGCGCCCGGACTTCTGCTTCAAAACCTGAAGCCAACATCTGATGAAAACGCAGTTCAATGCGCTGATGGAGCAGTTCACGGCTCGCCGGGGCGATAGCGAACTGATGCACCTGGTACGGTAGCGCGTCTCCTGACGTTTGCGTTAGCTCCGTTAAAGTTTTACCCGAAATGAAAAAAACTTCCAGTGCCCGGGAAAGTCTTTGCGGATCATTTGGATGAATTCGCGCGGCGGCAACCGGATCTATCTCCTGAAGTTGCTGATGCAACGCCTCCCATCCAAGCTCCGCTGCTTGCTGCTCTATCCGGGATCTGACTTCCGGATCTGCTGAAGGCAACGGCGATAACCCTTCCAGCAATGCCTTAAAATACAGCATGGTACCGCCCACTAACAGCGGGATACGCCCCGCAGCGGTGATCTCCGCCATTTGCGCTAACGCGTCGCGGCGAAAATCCGCCGCCGAATACGCCTGCGACGGGTCGCGTATATCCAGCAGTCGATGCGGCGCCGCTTTCAGCTCATCGGCATTCGGCTTAGCCGTGCCAATATCCATTCCCCGATAAATGAGGGCGGAATCAACGCTTATCAACTCTACTGGCAAAACTTTACGCAGTTCTATCGCCAGCGCCGTTTTGCCGGAGGCCGTCGGCCCCATCAAAAATATCGCCTTAGGCAGGCTCGCCTTGCTTACATCATTCATGCTTCAGGGCGTTCATCGCCGAATGTAAATCAACAGGTTGTAACAGGCCACCCGGCGGCGCTTTTACCAGCTGCGGACATAGCCGCTCAACATCCGCCAGCAGCGATATGGCCTGCGCCATCGACCACTGCGGATGTTCGCTCTGCACATTACGCGCTATCCATTGTGCAATATTGACCGTTGCAAATGTGGTCTGTTGCGCCAGGTAGCCTATCAGTTCAGGAATCAAGATTTGTAAATTTTGTTGTCGTAAGGGTAAAGGCACCGCCCGAATGGTCACATGCTGCGCATCTGACTGAAATTCAATACCCAATTCTCCCAACAAAGATTGGGCTTGTTGCAGCGCGGCTTTTTCATCGGCGCTCACTTTTAAACGCAGCGGAATCAGCAACGGCTGCGCGCAAACCGGACTTTGACCCGGTGTAAGCTGCGCCTGACGCAGCCAACGCTCCGCAACCGGCAGCGACAAGAGCTGGATAGTCCCCGCGTGTTCCAGCAACGCGCAGTCACCGCCGACTATCGTCAGTACGCGACCAAAACTCTGGCTATGTCCGTCAAGCGCAGGCGCAACCGGCTCCGGCGCGGGGCTCGTCGTCGGCGTCTGTAAAAGCGCGCGATAAACCTCGCCCTGCTGCTTCTGATAACCTGGCTGCGCGTGCGGCCAACCACCTGCGGACTGACGCCCGCCGTTACCGCCCGATGCGCCGCCGGAATAACGCGGTGTCGCGGGCTCGCGCGCCGCAGTTGGCTCGGCGGGTACAGCAAAATGGTTGCGCCCGGCGGCGATACGGTTTTCCGGGACATGCCGCGGCGCTGGCGCAATCTCCTCCAGCGGCAGCGTCGTTTCCGTCTGCTGTTGCAGAACGCTCAGCACCCCTTGATAGATGAAGTCGTGCACCAGCCGGGATTGATGAAAACGCACTTCGTGCTTGGCGGGATGAACATTGACATCCACCTGATGCGGGTCAATCTCCAGATACAACACAAACGCAGGCTGTTGGTCCGCGCCCAGTTTATCTTCACAGGCCTGGCGAATGGCATGGTTGATCAAGCGGTCGCGCATCATGCGGCCATTCACATAGCAGTACTGGATCTCCGTTAACGCCGTGGTGGTGTGATTCGGATCGGCGACCCAGCCGCGCAGGGTCAGATCGCCATGCTGCCACTCGATCGCCAGTGCCTGTTCGAGAAACGGCGTCCCGCAGATGGCGCCTAACCGGCGCTCTTTTTGCCCGTCCTTTGCGACAGCGCGATACTGCCGTACCAATTTGCCGTTGTGCGACAGGTTAAGCGTGACGTCAAAACGGGCCAATGCAATACGACGGATGATCTCATCGATGTGATTAAATTCCGTTTTTTCGGTACGCATGAATTTGCGCCGGGCGGGCGTATTATAAAAGAGATCCAGAACTTCCAGGGTGGTGCCGACCGGGTGCGCGGCGGGTTTTACCGTCACGTCCATGTCGCGCCCTTCCGCATACGCCTGCCAGGCTTCCGCCTGCTCCGCCGTGCGCGACGTTAGCGTCAAACGCGAGACCGAACTGATACTGGCCAGCGCTTCGCCGCGAAATCCCAGACTGATAATCGCTTCCAGATCGTCAAGCGAGGCGATCTTACTGGTGGCATGACGGGCCAGCGCCAGCGCCAGTTCCTCTTTTTTAATGCCGCAGCCATTGTCGCGAATACGAATAAGCTTCGCGCCGCCACGCTCGATGTCGATATCAACGCGGGTGGCACCTGCATCCAGACTATTCTCTACCAGCTCTTTAACAACCGACGCAGGGCGTTCCACCACTTCGCCAGCGGCGATTTGGTTCGCAAGCTGCGGCGGCAGAACCTGAATCGGCATGAAATCTCCTTAATTCGCGGCGGTTATGGCGCCAGGCTGGTTGGTACTGGCCGTCTGGCCTGGGCCGCCCTGCGGCGCAGACTGGATCGGATGCGCTGCAAAGTACTTACGCAACCCCCGGTATATAGCGTCAGCAATCTGCTGCTGATAGCGGTCGCTCGCCAGCAATCGCTCTTCGCCGTGATTACTGATAAAGCCCGTCTCCACCAAAATGGACGGGATATCCGGCGAACGCAACACGCCCAGGCTCGCGTGTTCCGGGCGACGTTTATGCAGCGACCCCACACCATCCAGTTGGCTTAGCACGTTCGTCGCCACATCATACCCTACCCGCTGCGAATGACCGAATTGCAAATCCAGTACCGCCTGGCTCAGGTAAGGGTCTGACTGACTGTTCGCCAGCACATCGCCAGCGCCGCCTAACAGTTCGGATTGCTTCTCATGCTGCTCAAGCCAGTTTGCCATTTCGCTGTTCGCGCGACGATTGGACAATACCCAGACGGAGGCGCCGGTGGCGTCGCGATTTGGCGCGGCATCCGCATGAATAGAGACAAGGAAGTTGGCGTTTTGCTTACGCGCCACGTCGGACCGCCCCATCACCGAAATAAAATAGTCGCCGTCACGCGTCAGCACGCCTTTAAACATCGGATCGTTATTCAGTAATGTGCGTAACTTACGCGCGATAGCGATGGTGACATTTTTCTCGCGCGTACCGCCCGGGCCTATCGCACCGGGGTCCTGGCCTCCATGTCCGGCATCAATAGCAATCACCACTTTATCGCCAGCGCCTGCCGACGCGCGCGCCGCAGGCCGCGTAACGGTATTGCTGCTGGTTACGCCGGTCAGGCGATCATCAGAAGATTTAAACGGATTACGGGCAGGCTCCGTCGGACGGGGCGCGCTTTCAACCCGTTTCGCGACGACAGGCGGTGGTGGTGGTGGCGGAACATCGGCATTAATGGTGAAAATGACCGTATAGTTGCCGCCGTTTTGCCGCTTCACCGCCTCGGTTTTACCATTTTCCGTCAGATCGACAAGCAACCGTAAAGATTGCGCATCTTTCGGCGTTCCGGCACGGATCGTTTTCACCAGATTGTTACCGCTAAACTGAAGCGGCAGCCCCTGAATCACGCCGGTCTGCCTGATATCCAGCGCCACGGTACGTTTACCGTCCTGTGAGTAAGCATATTCCGGCTCGCCGATAAAACTCAGCGTAATGCGCGCCTGCTGCTCGCCGTTGGACACCTGAATATCAGAGAGACTGGCGGCGCCCGCCTGCGCGCACAGCAGGATTAAGGCTGCTATTACGGCATTTTTGATGCGATAAATCATCCCGCCACCTTTATAGCTAATCGGCTAAACGCGCCAGTAACGAATGACCCGATGAGGATACCGCGCTTACGCGAGCCTCACGCCCCTGCACCTGGTAATCAATATGGATTTCGACGTCCGGGTCGGGGAGAACGCCTTTACCTTGTTGCGGCCACTCCACCAGACAAATGGCGTCGTTGGCGAAATAATCGCGAATGCCCATAAACTCCAGCTCCTCCGGGTCCGCAAGACGGTATAAGTCGAAGTGATATACCATCATGTTATCAAGCGCATAAGGCTCTACCAGCGTATAGGTGGGGCTTTTTACATTACCGTTATGGCCTAACGCCTGTAAAAATCCCCGGCTAAACGTCGTTTTACCGGCACCTAAATCGCCATACAGATAAATAACGGTCGCGCCATCGCAGGCGTTGGCTACCCGTTGCCCCAGGTCTAGCGTCGCCTGTTCGTCAGGTAGCGGAATTACTCGATTCATCATGGTTTACGTCAATCACATCAGGGTTAACAATACGCCGCAGCGTAGTAAAAAGATCGGTCGCCAACATGCCGCGAGCGCCATAACGCGCTGCCAGTAAGTCCGCCGCCGCGCCGTGAGCCACACATCCCACACATGCCGCATCATACGGGGTAAACTTCTGTCCGAGCAATGCGCCGATGATGCCGGACAGGACATCGCCCATCCCGCCGCTCGCCATCCCCGCATTACCAGCGTCAATGATAGCCAGAGGGTGGTGTTCAGCGGCGATAATCGTTCCTGCGCCTTTTAACACGACCACGCCTCCGTACCGTTTTACCAGACGCTGTGCTGAAAGTAAGCGATCACTTTCAATTTCTGCCACAGAACATCCTAACAGGCGGGCCGCCTCTCCCGGATGCGGCGTAATCACGCGATTGTGACGTTTATCAGGATTGATTGCCAGTAGGTTCAACGCATCCGCATCCCACAGCATAGGTTTACGGACGTTTTCTACTTTCTGTAAGGCTTTTTTGCCCCATTCCTGCTGCCCAAGCCCCGGGCCGATCACCACAACGTCAGCCCAGGTCAGGCTCTCTTCCAGCGACTGAGGCGTGAGTTCATGTACCATCAGTTCCGGGCGGGCCGTCAGCAACGGCGCGATGTTTTCACCGCGGGTCAGTACTCTGACCAACCCAGCCCCCGTACGCAGCGCCGCCTCGCCAGCCATCCGAATCGCGCCCGCTGTTCCCTGGTCGCCGCCGATAATCGCCAGACGACCATGATCGCCCTTATGCGAGGTCGGTCGACGCGGCGTTAGCCATTGCCCCAACTGCGTCGCGTCAAAACGCCGGAGCGGCGGCGTCTGGCTTGCCAGCCAGCCTTCCAGTCCCAACGCGTCATAATGCAGTATGCCAGTAACGTCACGCGCTTTGCCGGTCAGCAGGCCTGGTTTCAGGGCGATAAACGTGACCGTATGCGCGGCGCTTATCACCGCGCCAGGCGTGGCGCCCGTTTGCGCCAGCAGGCCTGACGGGATATCGACGGCGACAACCGGCGCAGGATGGGCGTTCGCCTGTTCAATCAGACCGGCTACCGGGTCGCGCGGCGCCTGGGCTATACCGGTGCCAAGCAGCGCGTCGATAATTAGATCCGTCGCTTCCGGCCAGATAATATCGGCAGCATGGATAATGCCGCCGGCATTCAGCCAGGCATCGCGCGCCTGCGCCGCTTCTTCAGGCAACGGTTTGTCGCTCTCCTGCGCCAGCAACGTTACGCTAATGCCCGCCGCTTGCGCTAGTCGCGCCACGACGTAACCATCGCCGCCGTTGTTGCCATGACCACACAACACCAGCCAGTGTCGGGTGTCAGGATAACTGTCACGGGCTACCCGAAATGCCGCGTCGCCAGCGCGCAGCATCAATTCATAGAGTGTGAGTCCGAAGGCATCCGCCGCATCGCGTTCCAGCCGTTTGATGTCATCGGCGGGCCAAATGGAGTGTGGTATACTTACAGGGTTTTTCTTCATGTTATGGTCCATCATGTCAAAGCCCCTCGATCTCAATCAGTTAGCGCAAAATATTAAGCAGTGGGGGCTGGAGCTGGGCTTTCAGCAGGTCGGTATTACTGATACCGATCTGCGCGCATCCGAACCTGCGCTGCAGGCGTGGCTGGACAAACAATACCACGGCGAGATGGCATGGATGGCGCGCCACGGTATGATGCGCGCCCGGCCTCATGAACTCTTACCCGGTACGCTACGTGTCATCAGCGTGCGCATGAACTATCTGCCCGCCAACGCCGCGTTTGCCAGTACGTTGAAGGATCCCACGCTGGGCTACGTTAGCCGATATGCGCTGGGGCGTGATTATCACAAGCTATTACGCAGCCGCCTTAAAAAACTGGGCGAGCAGATCCAGCAGTACTGCGGTTCGCTGAATTTTAGACCGTTTGTCGACTCTGCGCCTATTCTTGAACGCCCATTAGCGGAAAAAGCCGGACTTGGCTGGACGGGTAAGCACTCACTTATCCTTAATCGGGAGGCAGGCTCATTCTTTTTCCTGGGGGAATTGTTGATTGATTTACCGCTGCCAGTCGACCAGCCGGTCGAGGAAGGTTGCGGCAAATGCGTCGCCTGTATGACCATTTGCCCGACCGGGGCGATTGTCGAACCGTATACGGTGGACGCGCGGCGCTGTATTTCTTATCTCACCATTGAGCTGGAAGGCGCTATTCCGGAAGCATTTCGCCCACTGATAGGCAACCGTATTTACGGCTGCGATGACTGCCAGCTTATCTGTCCGTGGAATCGTTACTCTCAGTTGACCGACGAAGCAGATTTTAGCCCACGCAAGGCGCTGCATAACCCAGATTTGGTTGAGTTGTTTAGCTGGAGCGAAGCGCAGTTTCTGAAAGTCACTGAAGGTTCTGCGATTCGGCGCATTGGTCATTTACGCTGGCTGCGCAATGTTGCCGTCGCGCTGGGGAATGCGCCGTGGAGTAATGCCGTCATTACGGCGCTGGAAAGCCGCAAGGGTGAGCATCCACTTCTCGATGAGCATATCGAATGGGCGATTGCGCAACAAATTGAAAAGCGCAACGCCTGCATCATTGAAGTGCAGCTACCGAAAAAACAGCGTCTGGTCAGGGTGATTGAAAAAGGGCTGGTGCGCGATGCCTGAATTATTCACAGGCTGTGTATAAAAATAAAAACACATTGCGATTCAAGAGGGAAAAAAGGAACAGTCAATAACGCTAACGTTTTGAAATCTTATTTTTTCTATATTTTTCAGTAGATTATAGAAATTCTACGCGTCAGGTATAATTTTTTGCATTCCAGGAGTAATGGACCGCCCTGTGGATAAGTCTGTTTACAAGGATCCGAAGAAAGCGAAACAAAACGTGCCCCAACGCGATATTCGTTGTGGATAATTTTACTGTAGATAAGAATTGGAGCGGGAAACGAGACTCGAACTCGCGACCCCGACCTTGGCAAGGTCGTGCTCTACCAACTGAGCTATTCCCGCAAATTTGTTGCTGTCGTAATTCGCATTTCTGCGTCGTTACGGGAGGCGCATTATACGAGAAATCCATTTAGCTGCAAGCCCCTGAACGCATTTTTTCGCGATTTTTGTTTGAATGCTGATTAAATCACCAAACAAGACAAAAAACGAGCAAAGCGTGCGCTATGCAACAAAAAACTTTTCACGCCACGCCTAAAGGCACAGAATCAGAATAGCACCCTGCGCCAAAAAAAGAACAGCACGGTGACCACAACATCCAATTGATATCAGGGATCAAGATGAAAAAAAAACTTATTGTCATGCTGTTAGCCAGCCTCTCCGTTCACGCCGCTTCCGTTTCCGCCAGAACATTACATTTTGGCACCTCCGCCACCTATGCGCCCTATGAGTTTGTCGATGCCGATAATAAAATTGTTGGTTTCGATATTGATGTCGCCAACGCGGTCTGCAAAGAGATGCAAGCGGAGTGCTCATTCACTAACCAGAGCTTTGATAGTCTGATCCCCGGCCTACGCTTCAAAAAGTTTGATGCGGTGATCGCCGGTATGGATATGACGCCCAAACGTGAACAGCAGGTCTCCTTTAGCCAACCCTATTACGAAGGTTTGTCGGCGGTAGTCGTCACGCGTAAAGGGGCTTATCACACTTTTGCCGATCTGAAAGGCAAAAAAGTCGGTCTGGAAAACGGTACAACGCATCAGCGCTATTTGCAGGATAAACAACAAGCCATCACGCCTGTCGCCTATGACAGCTATCTAAACGCCTTTACCGATCTGAAAAATAACCGTCTTGAGGGCGTGTTTGGCGATGTCGCCGCGATTGGTAAGTGGCTAAAAAACAATCCGGATTACGCCATCATGGATGAACGCGCCAGCGATCCTGACTACTACGGAAAAGGGTTAGGCATTGCGGTACGCAAAGGCAACGACGCGCTATTGCAAGAAATTAATGCCGCGCTCGACAAGGTGAAAGCATCGCCGGAATATGCGCAAATGCAGGAGAAATGGTTTACGCAGTAATTCAATGGCGGGAGAGCTGCCGGATGAGACGCTGTGGCGTTGCCATCCGGCATGTTACGCCTCACAGCTTAATGAAATGCTCGCGGTAGTAAGCCAGCTCCGCCACCGACTCGCGAATATCATCCATCGCCTGGTGCGTGCCCTGCTTGGTAAAGCCGGTTAGAATCTCCGGCTTCCAGCGGCGCGCCAGTTCCTTGAGCGTACTGACATCCAGATAGCGATAGTGGAAGTAGGCCTCCAGTTCCGGCATATATTTAAACAGAAAACGACGATCCTGACCGATGCTGTTACCGCAAATCGGCGACTTACCCGCAGGCACCCACGTTTTCAGAAATTCAATCGTCGCCAGTTCAGCGTCTCGTTCGCCCATCGTACTTGCCTTAACGCGATCCACCAGACCGCTGCCGGTATGGGTGCGCACGTTCCAGTCATCCATTAACGCCAGTTGCGCATCGGATTGATGTACCGCAATCGTCGGCCCTTCCGCCAGAATGTTCAGGCTGGCATCCGTCACCAGCGTGGCTATCTCAATAATGCGATCGCGCTCGGGGTCCAGACCTGTCATCTCCAGATCGATCCAAATCAGGTTGTTTTCATCGGCACTCATGCTATTTTCCACCCTTCAGAGGTCACATTCACTGTGACTATATTCATCTACAATTGCGTGTATCATAGATGTTTTGCCCACTATGGGCGACCAGGAGCCAGTACGATTGAGCAAAAATAAACTCTCCAAAGGCCAGCAGCGCCGTGTGAACGCCAATCACCAGCGTCGTTTAAAAACGTCCGCGGAGAAAGCCGACTACGATGACAACCTGTTTGGCGAGCCTGCAGAAGGTATCGTCATTAGCCGTTTTGGTATGCATGCCGATGTGGAGTCTGCTGACGGCGAGGTTCACCGTTGCAATATCCGCCGCACTATCCGTTCGCTGGTGACGGGCGATCGCGTCGTCTGGCGTCCGGGCAAAGCCGCCGCAGAGGGCGTCAACGTAAAAGGCATCGTTGAAGCGGTGCATGAGCGCACCTCGGTATTGACGCGCCCGGACTTCTACGACGGCGTGAAGCCTATTGCCGCCAACATTGACCAAATCGTTATTGTTTCCGCAATTTTACCGGAGCTGTCGCTGAATATCATCGATCGCTATCTGGTCGGCTGTGAAACCCTACAGGTTGAGCCGCTTATCGTACTCAATAAAATTGATCTGCTGGACGACGAAGGTATGGACTTCGTTAATGAGCAGATGGATATCTACCGCAATATCGGCTATCGCGTGCTGATGGTCTCCAGCCATACGCAGGATGGTCTGAAACCGCTGGAAGAGGCGTTAACCGGTCGCATCAGTATTTTTGCCGGGCAGTCCGGCGTCGGAAAATCCAGTCTGCTAAACGCTCTGCTCGGCTTACAGAACGAGATTCTGACGAACGATGTATCGAATGTCTCCGGTCTGGGTCAACATACCACTACCGCTGCTCGTCTGTATCATTTCCCGCATGGCGGCGATGTCATTGATTCCCCCGGCGTGCGCGAGTTCGGCTTATGGCATCTGGAGCCGGAACAAATCACCCAGGGCTTTGTCGAATTTCATGACTATTTGGGACATTGCAAATACCGGGACTGCAAGCATGACGCCGATCCAGGCTGCGCCATTCGCGAAGCGGTAGAGAACGGCGCTATTGCGGAAACCCGTTTCGAAAATTATCACCGAATTCTTGAAAGTATGGCGCAGGTAAAAACGCGTAAAAACTTTTCTGATACGGACGACTGACAGATACGCTAGGCGTCGTTAGAATCGTCCCCTTTTTTCAGGATACCGGTATAACTGCCGGTTCAGGAACAACAATGGCCTGGAGGCTACCTTGTTAAACTCATTTAAACTTTCGCTACAATACATTCTGCCGAAACTATGGCTCACTCGCCTGGCGGGCTGGGGCGCAAGCAAACGAGCAGGATGGCTGACAAAACTGGTTATCGATCTCTTCGTAAAGTATTACAAAGTCGATATGACCGAGGCGCAAAAACCGGATACCGCCAGCTATCGTACGTTCAATGATTTCTTTGTTCGTCCGCTGCGTGATGACGTGCGTCCGCTCAATACCGATCCTAACATCCTGGTGATGCCTGCTGACGGCGTGATAAGCCAGTTGGGTCGTATCGAAGAAGATAAAATTTTGCAGGCCAAAGGCCATAATTACAGCCTTGAGGCATTGCTGGCGGGTAACTACCTGATGGCAGATAAGTTCCGCAACGGCACGTTTGTGACCACTTACCTCTCCCCTCGCGACTACCATCGCGTGCATATGCCATGCAACGGCATCCTGCGTGAAATGATCTACGTACCGGGCGATCTGTTCT
This sequence comes from Salmonella sp. 741265073_HBA, assembly GCF_046569105.1. Taxonomy (NCBI): domain Bacteria; kingdom Pseudomonadati; phylum Pseudomonadota; class Gammaproteobacteria; order Enterobacterales; family Enterobacteriaceae; genus Salmonella; species Salmonella sp. 741265073_HBA. The sequence continues at coordinate 114,006 of NZ_JBKFRY010000006.1, forward strand.
CCGTTAACCATCTGACCGCGCAAAACGTCCCCAACCTGTTTGCCCGCAACGAGCGCGTTATCTGTCTGTTTGATACCGAGTTCGGCCCTATGGCGCAGATTCTGGTCGGCGCAACTATTGTCGGCAGTATCGAAACCGTCTGGGCGGGGACCATTACCCCGCCGCGCGAAGGCATCATCAAGCGCTGGACCTGGCCAGAAGGCGAACATGAAGGGTCTGTCGCCTTGTTGAAAGGCCAGGAGATGGGACGCTTTAAACTGGGTTCCACGGTCATCAACTTATTTGCGCCGGGGAAAGTGAATCTGATCGAGTCGCTGGCAAGCCTGTCCGTTACCAAAATTGGCCAACCGCTGGCGACGTCGACCGAAACATTCGTCGCGCCGGAGGTAGAACCTGCTCCGCTGCCGGCAGAAGAAATTAAAGCCGAACACGACGCCAGCCCGCTGGTTGACAATAAAAAAGACGACACCTAATCAAGAGAGAATGCTGACGTGCGCCTGATTATCGCTTTTCTGATGGCCTGGTGCCTCAGCACGGGGGCGTTCGCCGCAACGGCCCCCGACGCCAAACAAATCACGCAGGAACTGGAGCAGGCAAAAGCGGCGAAGCCCGCTCAGCCGGAAGCCGTTGAGGCGCTCCAGACTGCGTTAAACGCGCTTGAAGAGCGAAAAGGCTCGCTTGAGCGCGCGAAACAATATCAACACGTTATTGATAATTTCCCTAAGCTATCCGCCACCTTGCGCGCCCAGTTGAATAATCTGCGCGATGAACCTCGCAGCGTACCGCCAGAGATGTCCACCGAAGCGTTAAATCAGGAGATCTTGCAGGTTAGCAGCCAGCTACTGGATAAAACCCGCGAGGCGCAACAGGAGCAGGAGCGCGTCAGGGAGATCGCCGACTCGCTCAGCCAGCTTCCCCAACAGCAAAACGACGCCCGCCGCCAGCTTAATGAGATTGAGCGACGGCTCGGCGCCGCAGGCGGAAGTGCCGCGCTTAGCCAGGCGCAAAGTCTCAGTATGCAGGCGGAGTCCGCCAAACTAAAAGCGTTAGTCGACGAACTGGAGTTGGCGCAACTGTCCGCCAACAACCGGCAGGAACTGGCTCGTCTGCGTTCCGAGCTGGCGGAAAAACAGAGTCAGCAATTGGATGCATATCTTCAGGCGCTGCGCAATCAGCTCAATAGCCTGCGCCAACGTGAAGCGGAACGCGCGCTGGAAAGCACTGAGCTGCTGGCGGAAAACAGCGCCGGTTTGCCGGAAGGCATCGTCGAACAATTTAAAGTCAACCGCGAGCTGTCACAGGCGCTCAATCAACAAGCGCAGCGGATGGATCTGGTCGCCTCGCAGCAGCGACAGGCCACCAGCCAAACGTTACAGGTGCGCCAGGCGCTCAATACGCTGCGGGAGCAGTCGCAATGGCTTGGCGTGTCCAACATGCTTGGCGAAGCGCTGCGTGCGCAGGTCGCCCGTCTGCCAGAGATGCCTAAGCCGCAGCAGCTTGATACGGAAATGGCGCAGCTACGCGTTCACCGTATGCGCTATGAAGAGTTACTCAATAAGCAGCCGCAGCTACGGCAAATACGTCAGGCCAATGGACAGCCGCTGACCGCCGAGCAAAACCAGATTCTTGACGCCCAGCTTCGCACTCAGCGCGAGCTGCTCAACTCGTTGTTACAGGGCGGCGATACGCTGATCCTGGAGCTGACCAAACTGAAAGTCTCCAACAGCCAACTGGAGGATGCGCTTAAAGAGGTTAATGAAGCGACCCACCGTTATCTGTTCTGGACCGCTGACGTTAGCCCGCTATCGCTCTCCTGGCCTGTTGATTTGGTTCAGGATTTACGCCGGCTTATCTCATTAGATACGTTTAATCAGTTAGGTAAAGCCAGCATCATGATGCTGACCAGCAAAGAGACGCTACTGCCGTTATTCGGCGCGCTGGCGCTGGTCGGGTTTAGCCTCTATTCACGCCAACACTTCAACCGGTTCCTTGAGCGCTCGGCCTCGCGCGTCGGGAAAGTCACCCAGGATCACTTCTCGCTGACGCTGCGAACGGTGTTCTGGTCGATTCTGGTCGCCTCGCCGCTGCCGGTCTTGTGGGCGACGCTCGGCTATGGTCTACAGGAAGCCTGGCCGTATCCGCTGGCCGTCGCCATCGGCGATGGCGTGACGGCGACAGTACCGCTGTTGTGGGTAGTCATGATTTGCGCCGCGTTTGCCCGCCCTAATGGCCTGTTTGTGGCGCATTTTGGCTGGCCGCGAAACCGGGTAGCGAAAGCGATGCGCTACTACCTGATGAGCATTGGGCTGATCGTGCCGCTCATCATGGCAGTGATCATGTTTGATAATCTTAACGATCGGGAGTTTTCCGGCTCGTTGGGCCGCCTTTGCTTCATCCTGATATGCGGCGCGCTGGCGCTGGTCACGCTGAGTCTGAAAAAAGCGGGCATCCCGCTCTATCTTGATAAAGAAGGCAACGGCGACAACATGGTCAACAGCCTGCTGTGGAATATGTTGATGGGCGCGCCGCTTATCGCGATTCTGGCGGCGGCGGTGGGTTATCTGGCCACGGCGCAGGCGCTACTGGCGAGACTGGAAACCTCGGTCGCCATCTGGTTCCTGTTGCTGGTCATCTATCACGTCATTCGCCGCTGGATGCTGATCCAACGACGCCGACTGGCTTTTGACCGCGCCAAACATCGTCGGGCGGAAATGCTGGCGCAGCGCGCGCGCGGCGAAGAAGAACCGGCGCACTCCTCCAGCCTGGAAGGCGCGGTCGACATCGATGAAAGTGAAATCGATCTTGACGCTATTAGCGCTCAGTCGCTGCGTCTGGTCCGCTCAATTCTGATGCTTATCGCCCTGCTATCGGTAATTGTACTGTGGTCGGAAATCCACTCGGCATTCGGCTTCCTGGAGAATATTTCGCTGTGGGATGTCACCTCTACGGTGCAAGGCGTGGAAAGCCTGGAGCCGATTACCCTCGGGGCGGTGCTCATTGCGATTCTGGTCTTTATCATCACCACGCAGTTGGTGCGTAATCTGCCCGCGCTGCTGGAACTGGCGTTATTACAGCATCTCGATTTAACGCCTGGTACCGGTTACGCCATCACGACCATCACCAAATATCTGTTAATGCTGATTGGCGGGCTGGTCGGTTTCTCAATGATCGGCATTGAGTGGTCGAAGCTACAATGGCTGGTGGCCGCGCTCGGCGTTGGGCTTGGTTTTGGCCTGCAAGAAATTTTCGCTAACTTTATCTCCGGCCTGATTATTTTGTTTGAAAAGCCGATTCGTATCGGCGATACGGTGACCATTCGCGATCTCACCGGCAGCGTGACCAAAATCAATACCCGCGCCACCACCATCAGCGACTGGGATCGTAAAGAGATTATCGTGCCGAATAAAGCCTTTATCACCGAACAGTTTATCAACTGGTCGCTGTCTGACTCCGTTACGCGCGTGGTGTTAACCATCCCGGCACCGGCGGATGCCAATAGCGAAGAGGTGACGCAAATTCTGCTGACGGCGGCGCAGCGCTGTTCTTTGGTGCTGGACAACCCACCGCCTGAAATCTTTCTGGTGGATCTTCAGCAGGGTATTCAGATTTTCGAACTGCGTATCTATGCCGCGGAAATGGGACACCGTATGCCATTACGCCATGAGATCCACCAATTGATTCTGGTGGGCTTCCGCGAGCACGGTATTGATATGCCGTTCCCGCCGTTCCAGATGCGTCTGGAGAGCCTCGGCGGTAAACAAACGGGGAGAACGTTAACGTCAGCGGGTAAAACCAGCCGCCCGGCGGGCAGTTTGTAGCGCATGATCCAGGCAAGAAATGCCGGATGCGACCCGTCGGGTCTTATCCGGCCTACGGGCCGGCAATTAACCTGTAGGCCCGATAAGCTTGCGCCATCGGGCATTTCATCGCAGCTCACAGACATTTTCGGACTTATTATGCGTCCAGATCGGCAACAGGCAGGTTAATTTCGCTATAGCGCATTCGGAATAAATCGCCGTAACCCACCAGTTCTCCGCGAAATACGAGGCATCTTATAACATACGCGCAATAAATATCCGTCACATGTTTCCACTTATCCTCATCGCGATCCCTTAACGTGCTAATAGTCATTCCTACTACCATCGCAACCTTTCGACGTGCAACATGAACGGAAGAAAGAATAACCTTTTCTATTTCAAGGATATCTTCCGGAGTAAAATTGAGTGCCCTAACCTCATCTTCCGTGATAATCGGGTCTCTCGAACTATCATTCATAACGTTCTCCATCGGGCAATAAACGCCGGATGCGACCCGTGGGGTCTTATCCGGCATACGGCCTTTACTCCGCCGCCCACTCCGGATCGGCGCTCATGCGGCTGCTGTAATTCTGATAAATCGCCATCGCCAGCAGCGAGAAGAAGATCGGGCCGCCGATCATCCACAAGGCGCTGTCCCAGTCCCCAGCTTCAATCACCGGCTGGATGATGGTAAAGACGTTGGCAAACGTCACCACCAGCACCACAACACCCGTCGCGACCAGGGTAGAGGCTTTGGTTTTAAAGAGAACAAATGGCCGCTCCAGATCCTGACGCGCTTTAAAGAAGGGAAATGCCAGCGCAAGGAACAGGTATGGCAAGGTCATTGAGACGTTCGCCATCAGCGTGAGTTTGTTATAAAACGCCGATGCGGTGTCACCGCCAAAAGAGACCAGCAAAATAAACAGACTCACCAGCACGCACTGTAGCCACATAGCGGTCGCCGGCATACCGTTAGCGTTCAGTGTCGTCATCGGCGCGGGCCACAACGCTTTTGGCGTCCCCTGAATAATGGCTTTCAGCGGTGAATAGCTCAACGTAAAAAACGCGCCGGTATAAGCCAGAAACATAGAAAGGCCGGTGATACGCGCAAACCAGACGCCCACCGTCATCGCTGCGTCCGGAGAAAGGTTTAACGCGTTACCTAATGTCGTGCCTAAACTCGACATCAGAATGTAGGTGATATTCCCTAAGTTAACGGCGCTATTACTTAATATCTGTTGCCAGTTAGTGCTGACGCCCCATAAAAAGATCGCCAAAGAATAACCAATTGAAATCACAATAGCCGCGAAAACAATACCTTTCGCAAAATTCTTTTCCGGTTTCTCGGTTTTATCCACCAGTCCGCCGACAGCCTCAATACCGCCGTAAGCAAAAATAGCAAATACCACAAATGACAACATTGCCAGGCCGGAGTGATAACCCGGATTCGGTGACGAGGTAAAATTAATTTCTTGTGCAAAATGCCCACCATTTAATAACAAAATAGCGACACTCACTAACAATAAAACCAAATTAAGACACATTACGGCAATACCTCCGACCGCCGTAATTCGCGCAATTTTATTGATCCCTCTGGCGGCGACACACGTCACCAGAATCATCCAGCCGACGGCGAGCAGCCCGACAACCTGCGTAGGCTCAAGCCCCGCAATACGCCAGTGCTGCGTCATATCGGCGCCAAAAACAAAAGTAGAAAACGGTACCCAAATTTTTGCCGCCGTACTTACCATCCATATGACATACGATGAAAACCACATAAACGTGCCGATAAACGCGTAACGTGGCCCCACGCTATTATTCATCCACGAATAGATCCCGCCCTCTTCTTTGCGATAAGCGGAACCCATTTCAGCCATCATTAAGGCGAATGGAATAAAAAACAGCAAGGCAGAAAATATATACCACGGGATTGCGCTATACCCCATTAAATAAAACGCCGACGGGCTATTCGCAAAACCAAAAACAGAAGTAAAAATCATCAGGATAAGCCCAATAAGGCTCATCTTTTTTATCGTGTGGGTCATTCAACCATCCCTTACGCTCGAGCGCGTTTGCCAGACGCCGCTCACCGATTGACGCCGCCTTCTTTTTTACAAAGGTCAGCGATAAAAAAATCAACACAGGATTGATACCTAAATAGCATCAAAGTTCCAGCCTTATGTTGTGGCAAACAGAGGATAATTGAAAAAATATGCTACAAAATGGCGCTTATTGCGCCATTTTATCTCGCGAAAGAGTGAATTTCAGATTTACGCCCGATCGACCGTAAAAGCAATCACGTCCGCCAGGCTTTCTGCTCCCAGCGCCAGCATCACCAGACGATCAACACCCAGCGCCACGCCGGAACAATCCGGTAGACCGGCGGCCAGCGCATCCAGTAGATTTTGGTCAATCGGCTGCTGCGGCAGACCGCGCGCGGCGCGCTTACGATTGTCCTGTTCAAAGCGCTGTTGTTGCTCACGTGCGTCCGTCAGTTCGTGGAAACCATTCGCCAGCTCAATACCTTTGTAGTACACCTCAAAGCGCTCGGCGACGCGATGATCCTCGGTACTGATTTGTGCCAGCGATGCCTGACTGGCCGGAAAGTGATAAATAAAGGTCGGCTTTTCTTTACCTATATGCGGCTCAACCCCCATCGTGAACAGCAGTTGCAGCAACGTATCACGGTCTTCTTCCGTATCGGCGATATTGCTTAAATCAAGCTTTGCCGCCGCCTCACGCAGTTGCGTTTTATCTGCTGATAACGGGTCAATCTCCAGATGGCGCTGAAACGCCTGTTGATAGGAGAGACTTTCCGCAGGTTGACAATCCAGCACTTGCTGAAGCAAATCATCCACTTCATTCATCAGGCGATACATATCGTAATGCGGGCGATACCACTCCAGCATGGTGAATTCCGGATTATGATGTCGTCCCATCTCTTCATTACGGAAACTGCGGCATAGCTGGAAAACCGGACCGCACCCTGCCGCCAGCAGGCGTTTCATATGGTATTCCGGACTGGTCATTAAATAGAGGTTGATCCCCTGGGAATGGCCAGGTCCGACGAAACGCGTTTCGAACGGGAACAGATGAATGTCTGTGACCGTCGCCTGACTCATGCAGGGCGTCTCAACCTCAAGCACTCCACGATCGGCAAAGAAACGACGGATTTCCGCCATAATCGCCGCACGTTTTAATAAATTGGGGATGGACGCGCTCGGCTGCCAGGTTGCCGTTTCGCTCATGATTCTTTCTCCAGTTTAAGACAAGGTCACGAAGTCTACTCGCAACGCGCGGGCGAAACAAATTTTGCGCAGGCGTATCGGGAACCTTCTGGAGGGTAAAAAAAGTGATTTCAGATGGTTTAGTAATTAAATTAATCAAAATCAATGATAATTCATCCCTCTGATACGCTAAAAAAATCGAACACGTCAAATTTCCCTCACATCCCTGAGACTATACTGTTGTACCCATAAAGGAGCAGTGGAAACGCATTCATACTTCGCAGAACCCAGAGGCTTTATCTGGCTGCGCGAGGGTGAAATTACAATAATCTGGAGGAATGTCGTGCAAACCTTTCAAGCCGATCTTGCCATTATAGGCGCCGGTGGCGCGGGATTACGTGCTGCAATTGCTGCCGCACAGGCGAATCCCAATGCTAAAATCGCACTGATCTCAAAAGTGTACCCGATGCGCAGCCACACCGTCGCTGCCGAAGGGGGTTCAGCCGCTGTCGCCCAGGATCATGACAGCTTTGACTACCATTTTCACGATACGGTAGCAGGCGGAGACTGGCTGTGTGAGCAGGATGTCGTGGATTACTTTGTCCACCATTGTCCCACTGAGATGACGCAGCTGGAGCAATGGGGCTGCCCGTGGAGCCGCCGTCCGGACGGTAGCGTTAACGTGCGTCGCTTCGGTGGTATGAAAATCGAGCGTACCTGGTTCGCCGCGGATAAAACCGGCTTCCATATGCTGCATACCCTGTTCCAGACTTCCCTGCAGTTCCCGCAAATCCAGCGCTTTGACGAACATTTTGTGCTGGATATTCTGGTTGATGACAACCATGCGCGCGGCCTGGTGGCAATGAATATGATGGAAGGCACGCTGGTGCAAATCCGCGCCAACGCCGTGGTAATGGCGACAGGCGGCGCAGGCCGCGTATACCGCTATAACACCAACGGCGGCATCGTCACCGGCGACGGGATGGGCATGGCGCTGAGCCACGGCGTTCCGCTGCGTGATATGGAATTCGTTCAGTATCACCCGACCGGCCTGCCAGGTTCCGGTATCCTGATGACCGAAGGTTGCCGCGGTGAAGGCGGTATTCTGGTCAATAAAAATGGCTACCGTTACCTGCAAGACTACGGCATGGGCCCCGAAACGCCGCTGGGCGAGCCGAAAAACAAATATATGGAACTGGGGCCGCGCGACAAAGTATCCCAGGCTTTCTGGCACGAATGGCGTAAAGGCAACACCATCTCCACGCCGCGCGGCGATGTGGTTCACCTCGACCTGCGTCATCTCGGCGAGAAGAAACTGCATGAACGTCTGCCGTTCATTTGCGAACTGGCGAAAGCCTATGTCGGCGTCGATCCGGTTAAAGAACCGATTCCAGTACGTCCGACCGCGCACTACACCATGGGCGGCATTGAAACCGACCAGAACTGTGAAAGCCGTGTCAAAGGGCTGTTTGCCGTTGGCGAATGCTCCTCTGTTGGCCTGCATGGCGCGAACCGCCTCGGTTCCAACTCACTGGCGGAACTGGTGGTATTTGGTCGTCTGGCTGGCGAACAAGCAATGGAACGCGCTGCGACGGCAGGCGCCGCAAATAGCGCCGCGCTCGACGCCCAGGTTGCCGATATTGAACAACGTCTGAAAAATCTGGTGAACCAGGAAGGCAACGAAAACTGGTCGAAGATCCGCGATGAGATGGGTCTGTCTATGGAAGAAGGTTGCGGTATTTACCGTACCCCGGAACTGATGCAGAAAACCATTGATAAACTGGCCGAGCTTCAGGAACGTTTCAAGCGCGTACGTATCTCCGATACCTCCAGCGTGTTCAACACTGACCTGCTGTATACCATCGAACTGGGTCATGGTCTGAACGTGGCGGAATGTATGGCGCACTCTGCGCTGGCGCGTAAAGAGTCCCGCGGCGCGCATCAGCGTCTGGATGAAGGCTGTACCGAGCGCGACGATGTGAACTTCCTCAAGCACACCCTCGCCTTCCGCGATGCTGATGGCACGACCCGTCTGGAATACAGCGACGTGAAAATCACCACCCTGCCGCCAGCCAAACGTGTTTACGGCGGTGAAGCGGAAGCAGCCGATAAGAAGGAGAAGGCGAATGGCTGAGATGAAAAACCTGAAAGTTGAGGTGGTGCGCTATAACCCGGAAACCGATACCGCGCCGCACAGTGCTTTCTATGAAGTTCCTTATGATGAAACAACATCGCTACTGGACGCGTTGGGCTACATCAAAGATAACCTGTCGCCAGACCTGAGCTACCGCTGGTCCTGCCGTATGGCGATCTGCGGCTCCTGCGGCATGATGGTCAACAACGTCCCTAAACTGGCGTGTAAAACCTTCCTGCGCGATTACACCAACGGTATGAAGGTGGAAGCGCTGGCGAACTTCCCGATTGAGCGCGATCTGGTTGTCGATATGACGCACTTTATCGAAAGCCTGGAAGCGATCAAACCGTACATTATTGGCAACTCTCGCACGCCAGATCAGGGGCCGAATGTCCAGACCCCGGCGCAAATGGCGAAGTATCACCAGTTCTCCGGTTGCATCAACTGTGGTCTGTGCTACGCCGCGTGCCCGCAGTTCGGTCTGAATCCTGAATTTATCGGACCGGCTGCGATTACGCTGGCGCATCGCTATAACGAAGATAGCCGCGATCACGGTAAGAAGGAGCGTATGGCGCAGTTGAACAGTCCGAACGGCGTATGGACCTGTACTTTCGTGGGCTACTGCTCCGAAGTCTGTCCAAAACATGTCGATCCGGCTGCGGCCATTCAGCAGGGTAAAGTGGAAAGCTCGAAAGACTTTCTTATCGCCACCCTGAAACCACGCTAAGGAGTGCAACATGACGACTAAACGCAAACCCTATGTGCGGCCGATGACGTCCACCTGGTGGAAAAAACTGCCGTTTTATCGCTTTTATATGCTGCGCGAAGGCACAGCGGTGCCGGCAGTCTGGTTCAGTATTGAACTGATTTTCGGTCTGTTTGCGCTCAAACACGGCGCGGAATCCTGGATGGGATTCGTCGGCTTTTTACAAAACCCGGTGGTAGTGATCTTAAACCTGATCACCCTGGCGGCCGCGCTGCTGCACACCAAAACCTGGTTTGAACTGGCGCCGAAGGCGGCCAATATCATTGTAAAAGACGAAAAAATGGGGCCAGAGCCAATCATCAAAGGGCTTTGGGTGGTCACTGCGGTAGTCACCGTAGTCATTCTGTATGTTGCCCTGTTCTGGTAAGGAGTCCCGGATGATTAATCCAAACCCAAAACGTTCTGATGAACCCGTATTCTGGGGACTGTTTGGCGCAGGCGGTATGTGGGGCGCGATCATCGCGCCGGTGATCGTGCTACTGGTTGGCATCATGTTGCCGCTGGGGCTATTTCCGGGCGATGCCCTGAGTTTTGAGCGCGTACTGACGTTCGCCCAAAGCTTTATTGGTCGCGTTTTTCTGTTCCTGATGATCGTGCTGCCGCTATGGTGTGGCCTACACCGTATGCACCACGCGATGCATGACCTGAAAATCCACGTGCCTGCGGGCAAATGGGTCTTTTACGGTCTGGCGGCAATCCTGACCGTTGTGACGGCGATTGGCGTTATCACTCTCTAAGTTGCCACGACGCCCTCTTATCTACCCGATAAGAGGGCGTTTTTTCTTTTCCTGCCTCTCATTTTCCCGCCAGGTTCTACACTTAGAAAAAACACTGGAAGGAAAATCTTATGCGCATTCTGCCCGTCGTTGCTGCAGTTACGGCTGCATTTCTGGTTGTCGCCTGTAGTTCGCCTACTCCGCCTAAAGGCGTTACCGTGGTAAATAACTTTGATGCCAAACGTTACCTCGGCACCTGGTATGAGATCGCACGCCTCGATCATCGATTTGAACGTGGGCTGGAACAAGTCACGGCCACCTATAGTCTGCGTGACGATGGCGGGATTAATGTCATCAATAAAGGCTATAACCCGGATCGGGGAATGTGGCAAAAAACAGAAGGCAAAGCGTATTTTACCGGTAGTCCAAACCGCGCCGCGCTCAAGGTCTCTTTTTTCGGCCCGTTCTACGGCGGCTATAACGTGATTGCGCTTGACCGGGAATACCGTCATGCGTTGGTGTGCGGCCCGGATCGCGACTATCTGTGGATACTCTCTCGCACGCCAACGCTTTCTGAGGAAATAAAACAGCAAATGCTGGCCGTCGCGACCCGGGAGGGGTTTGACGTCAATAAATTAATTTGGGTAAAACAATCAGGTTCGTAGCAATATCAGCGACGAATTAATGCGCACTGAGTTTTAGCCCAATGATACCCGCGACGATCAAGCCAAGACTGAGCAAACGCGCCGGTGAAGCAGACTCGCCCAGCAGAAGGATACCGATGATTGCCGCCCCGACGGCGCCGATGCCGGTCCAGATGGCGTACGCCGTTCCAACGGGCAGCGTTTTCATTGCCCAGGAAAGTAACGCCATACTAATAACCATGGCCGTAATGGTGATAATACTGGGGGTCAGACGAGAAAAACCGTGGGTATACTTCAGGCCGACAGCCCATACCACTTCAAGTAAACCAGCGATTAATAGAATGATCCAGGACATAGCAGGCTCCAGATAATTAATGGGGCCGTCCCCGGTGAGAATAGCGTTTACAGGTCGTCCTGTAACGTATACGGATGAAAAGTCATTTTTGCCTGAGAGAAAATGAATTTCAACCTTTTTATTTTTTTCCGTCTAAAGGCGGGAATTGGCCCTTTTAAGCCGCGTAGTTTTCGCATTTAGCGCCCACAGGAGTTCTCTATGATGGAACGCCTTCTGGGAAAGAAAGTGCTTTATCTACTTCCGGGTACAAAAAACTATGTTGAAAATTTTAGTGATAGACCGATGCCACTTTACCCGTACGGGCATGGAGGCCTGGCTTAATCACACTGATGTGCTCAGTTCTTCACTGCTGGTATCCGGGATGAATAACCTTATACTGGCGAAAGAACATATTCTGCAATGGAAGCCCCATCTGGTTATCGCTGATTTATATGGTTTTCTCAACGATGCCTTACCTGAGCAGCCTATCAATGCATTTTTTGCCGCCTGCAGGATGACGCCGTTGGTATTATTACAGTCAGGGAATATGCCGTACAGACCGCAATATGCCAGTCATGCGGTGTTATCTAAACACACGCCTTTACATGAGCTTGCACAACGAATTAAAGGAGCGCTATATACTCATCCACTGCAGGAAGCGCCGGAAAGCGCCACGCCATTGCTCTCTCCGCAGGAGGAAAAGGTACTCGCGATGTGGACGGAAGGCACCAGCAATAAAGAGATTGCGTATGCGCTTGGCATTCACGGGAAAACGGTTTACACCTATAAGCGTAATATCCGTATGAAACTTCATATGGATAACCGGTATTCTCCCTTTCTTATGCTTCCGGAGAAAATCGATTAACGGTACGACGCCATGCCGTACCGTTGATGATTACTGCTGAGCTCTGGTTGCAGCGCCAGAGATCGCACTACCACCGTCCGAGATGTCCTCGCCCACGCCGCGCGTGGTATTACAAGCAGTTAATACAGTGGAAAGTACCAAAACAGAAAAGATCGCTGCAATTGTCTTTTTAACCATAATGTCTTCCTTTTCTAGCCAATGTTGTTTGTGTATAGCAACTTAATAATAGACAACATCCCAGAAAATGACGGGCGATCGACTAATTTTAGGAAGACGAGAAGCGATTAGCTGGCTGCACGGGAGATGGCGTGGCCAAGATGCTGAATATCTTCGCCGAAGCCGCGGGCGGTATTACATGCCGTTAATAATGTGCTGGTAAGAAGAACCAGCGCGACAAGGCCGATAAAGCGTTTCATCATTGAGGCACGAAAAATAGGATGGCGCAGCATACGCTGCACCATTTTTCCCGATAACGTAAATTATTTTACGCGGGATACGTATTCGCCGGAACGGGTATCGACTTTGATCACTTCGCCAATCTGCACGAACAGCGGAACTTTAACCACTGCGCCAGTAGACAGCGTGGCTGGTTTGCCGCCAGTACCTGCGGTATCGCCCTTCAGACCTGGGTCGGTATCAACAATTTCCAGTTCAACAAAGTTCGGCGGAGTGACAGAGATAGGCTGACCGTTCCACAGGGTTACGATGCATTCCGCCTGATCCAACAGCCATTTTGCGTTGTCGCCGATAGCCTTGGCATCTGCAGACAGCTGTTCGAAGGTTTCGTTGTTCATGAAATGCCAGAACTCACCGTCGTTGTACAGGTAAGTCAGGTTCATATCGACTACATCCGCGCCTTCTGCGGAATCGGTCGATTTGAAGGTTTTCTCAACGCGCGTGCCGGTCAGCAGACGGCGCAGCTTAACGCGGGCAAACGCCTGGCCTTTACCCGGTTTCACGAATTCACTGGATTCAACCGCATAAGGTTCGCCATCCAACATGATTTTAAGACCGGAACGAAAATCGTTGCTATAGTAAGTCGCCATAAGGCCCTCTGAAATTGTTAACTGGTAGCTAAGCCACAAAATGGCGCATATTGTAACCCTAAATACCCCATTGCGAGAAGATTGGTTAGCGCAACTTGCCGATGTTGTGACCAATCCCGACGAACTGCTGCATCTTTTACAGATTGAAGCTGATGAAAACCTCCGGGCAGGACAGGACGCCAGGCGCTTGTTTGCCCTCCGCGTGCCGCGCGCTTTTATTACGCGCATGGAGAAGGGCAACCCTGACGATCCTCTTTTACGTCAAGTGCTGACGTCCCGGGATGAATTTATTGTCGCCCCCGGTTTCTCCACCGACCCGCTGGAAGAGCAACACAGCGTGGTGCCAGGATTATTGCATAAATACCAAAACCGGGCGCTATTGCTGGTAAAAGGCGGATGTGCGGTAAATTGCCGCTACTGTTTCCGTCGTCACTTCCCGTATGCGGAGAATCAAGGCAATAAGCGCAACTGGACAGTCGCGCTGGAGTATATCGCCGCACACCCGGAACTGGATGAAATCATCTTTTCCGGCGGCGATCCGCTGATGGCGAAAGATCATGAGCTGGACTGGCTGCTCACGCAACTGGAAGCCATTAAGCACGTCAAGCGGCTACGCATCCACAGCCGGTTGCCTATCGTCATCCCGGCACGCATTACTGACGAACTGGTCGCCCGCTTTGACCAGTCACGTCTGCAAATTTTGTTGGTGAACCATATCAACCACGCCAATGAAGTGGACGAGGCGTTCTGCCTGGCGATGAAGAAACTGCGCCACGTGGGCGTCACGCTTCTCAACCAGAGCGTCCTGCTGCGTGGCGTGAATGATAACGCGCGAACGCTGGCGAATCTGAGCAACGCGCTATTTGACGCCGGCGTGATGCCCTATTACCTGCATGTGCTGGATAAAGTGCAGGGCGCCGCGCATTTTATGGTCACCGATGACGAAGCCCGGCAAATCATGCGCGAACTGCTCACGCTGGTATCCGGCTATATGGTGCCAAGACTGGCGCGTGAAATCGGCGGCGAACCGAGCAAAACACCGCTGGATTTACAGCTTCGGCAGTGCTAATCCTCGCGGGCGCGTCAGGGACGACGAAAAATATTACCGCGCAATATCACGAGGAGATTCCCCCGCGATTCTCCTCACCCTTTGGCGAGGATAAACTAACCTTCGTTAAATACACCTTTCCGGTCCTCTCTTTTCAATAAAGTCCGTTTTAGGACTCGCTTAGCGTGTACTGCATTTTCGAATTATACTGGTTCTCCTTTTTATAGGGCGGCATAAACAATTTATATATCAAATACATTTCAGTAAAACATTTAATTATTTTATATTTGTGGAGAATTGACATGGCCTTAACGATTAAGGGACTAAATACCGGCGTTATTCGTCACAATGATAAGTTTATCGCGCTGGCGCTTAAGGTGAAGTCACTGAGAAATAAAGAAACACTGCTTTTCTTTCCTGTGCTCGCGCTGCGAGACTTGTTGATCGGCCTTGAACACCGGCTTTATTTACAACACTCGCTTCCGGAACAAGAGCAGGAAAAACGCCAGAAAGCCAAAAGCAGTCATGTGCTTAAAATGCATGAGAATATTCCGGCAATACTCCGTGAAGAGCTGGAAAACGCCGATGTTAATCAGCGTGTTGAATCTTTAGCGTTGAGCGATAATACAGAAAAAGTATTAACTTTTACGTTAAAGCTGCACAATGGTAGCCATCTTGATTTACAGGTCGGTGAGTGGCAGGTTGAAGTTCTGGTGATGGCTATTATTCACGCCATTAATAATGCCGAAATGCGTGAGCTCGCATTGCGTATTTCTTCAATGCTGGACTTTTTACCATTATACGATGCTGACTGCCTGGAAAACGGTAATATCGAATTCGATACCTATAACCAGCCTGACTGGAAACATAATCTGTATAACCATTATTTAGCGCTCGTTTATCGTTATACGGATGAGGCAGGACAATCGCATGATTGCGGCACCATCATTAAGACCCGTAGTCAGTCAGGCTCTAAAGAAGCTGAAGCGATATCACGCCGCTTGCTGAATTTCAGCCCGCGTCTTAAAAAGCTGGAAGGAAAACCGTGTAAGGTTTTTGTCAGAACGCTTGGAACCGGTAAAGCAGCGCGTCTGACGCAAGATCAATGCATGCGCGCGTTGCATAATCTACGCATGGCATCATCGCAGGAAAAACGCTAACCATATTGCCCTCTGAATCTTTCAGAGGGCGTTACGATTCAGACATATCAGTTCGGACATTTATAAACCTGGCCGTTCATCTCGCTGGCCGTCGGGACAAAACTGGACAACATGCCCTGCGACGGACTACTTACGCCATACAGCACGTTTCCACCCATCGCGGCCGCCTGATTACGCAGATCGTTCGCTGCGCCACGCATTGAGCCACCCTCTTCGCCGTGCTGGCCTGAAAACCAGTTACTCTGTTTACCGGTTGCCGTACCAATAAGCTGGCATTCCGCGCCTGGCTTATCTTCGACAAAGCGTACATTTTGGCCGGCAGCGGTGAGTTCGTTGCTGGAGCTACAACCCGCCATCAGCAGCGCGGCGCCAACGATCCCTGCTAAATATTTCACGTGCATGTTATTCCCCATAATCAATGAGCTGGACGTTTTGTCCGTATCTGAATCTTATACTAAAAAGATGACCAAAAGAAAAACCCCCGGTCATTTCTGCCCGAGGGTTTCTCAATTCTGGGAGATAAGCACCCAAATCATTCTGGTTGCAGGAAGGCGGCCAGTTTGTTAATCCCCAGTCACTTACTCAAGTAAGTGACTGGGGTTAGCCAACGCATCTGCAGCCTGAAGGATGCAGGGTGTGGGCAATTACATCATGCCGCCCATACCACCCATACCACCCATGCCGCCAGCAGCGCCTAAATCAGGAGCATCGCTTTTCGGCAGGTCGGTCACCATGCACTCGGTAGTGATCATCAGACCAGCCACAGAAGCCGCGTACTGCAGCGCAGAACGGGTAACTTTGGTTGGGTCCAGGATACCCATATCGATCATGTTGCCGTATTCTTCAGTTGCTGCGTTGTAACCGTAGTTACCGTCGCCGCCTTTAACGGTGTTAGCGACAACAGACGGCTCTTCGCCGCAGTTCAGCACGATCTGACGCAGCGGAGCTTCCATTGCGCGCAGCGCAACTTTGATACCCACGTTCTGGTCTTCGTTCTGGCCTTTCAGGTCAGCAATTTTAGAAGCAACGCGGATCAGCGCAACGCCACCACCGGCAACCACGCCTTCTTCTACCGCAGCACGGGTCGCGTGCAGGGCATCTTCAACGCGGGCTTTCTTCTCTTTCATTTCAACTTCGGTCGCAGCGCCAACTTTGATTACCGCAACGCCGCCTGCCAGTTTCGCTACGCGCTCCTGCAGTTTTTCACGATCGTAGTCGGAGGTCGCTTCTTCAATCTGCTGACGGATCTGAGCAACACGGCCCTGGATTGCAGCTTCTTCACCCACGCCATCGATGATGGTGGTGGTGTCTTTGTTGATCACAACGCGTTTCGCCTGACCCAGGTCTTCCAGGGTTGCTTTTTCCAGCTCCATACCGATCTCTTCAGAGATTACGGTACCGCCGGTCAGGGTAGCGATATCCTGCAGCATCGCCTTACGACGATCGCCGAAGCCAGGTGCCTTAACCGCAGCCACTTTCACGATGCCACGCATGGTGTTAACAACCAGAGTTGCCAGCGCTTCGCCTTCAACATCTTCAGCGATGATCAGCAGCGGTTTGCCTGCTTTTGCAACGGCTTCCAGAACCGGCAGCATTTCGCGGATGTTGGAGATTTTCTTATCAGCCAGCAGGATGAACGGGCTTTCCAGTTCTACTGCGCCAGTTTCCGGCTTGTTGATGAAGTAAGGAGACAGGTAGCCGCGGTCAAACTGCATACCTTCAACCACGTCCAGTTCGTCCTGCAGACCAGTACCGTCTTCAACGGTGATAACGCCTTCTTTACCGACTTTATCCATCGCTTCCGCGATCAGTTTACCTACGGTTTCGTCGGAGTTAGCGGAGATAGTACCTACCTGAGCAATCGCTTTAGAGTCGGAGCACGGTACGGACAGGGCTTTCAGCTCTTCAACCGCAGCAGCAACCGCTTTGTCGATACCACGTTTCAGGTCCATCGGGTTCATGCCCGCTGCAACGGCTTTCAGGCCTTCGGTAATGATGGACTGCGCCAGTACGGTCGCGGTGGTGGTGCCGTCGCCTGCAGCGTCGTTCGCTTTAGAGGCAACTTCTTTCACCATCTGCGCGCCCATGTTTTCAAACTTGTCTTCCAGTTCGATTTCACGCGCTACGGAAACACCATCTTTAGTGATAGTCGGCGCACCGAAAGATTTATCCAGAACCACGTTACGGCCTTTCGGACCGAGGGTTACTTTCACTGCATCTGCCAGTACGTTTACGCCGCGCAGCATTTTCACACGAGCGTCGTTACCGAATTTTACGTCTTTAGCTGCCATTTTCTCTTTCCCTTAAATTCGTATGTTCAGTGTCGTTCGCGGATTACGCTTCAACAATTGCCAGAATGTCGCTTTCAGACATGATCAACACTTCTTCATTGTCGATCTTTTCAGATTTCACACCGTAGCCATCGTTAAAAATAACGATGTCGCCAACTTTCACGTCCAGCGGCTGTACAGTACCGTTGTCCAGGATGCGACCCTTACCGACAGCGATGATTTCGCCACGAGTTGATTTACCCGCTGCGGAACCGGTCAGTACGATGCCGCCAGCAGATTTGGACTCAACTTCTTTACGTTTGACGATCACACGATCATGTAACGGACGAATACTCATTGATAGCTCTCCTTTGAGAAAGTCATTATCAGTTATGGGTGACGCCGGCCCGTAAACGGTTTCCCGGCTGGTGACCAGAGAGATGGGGATGGGGTTTTGCCCCTTCAAGGGGGGAGATGAAAAAAAATTCTTCTGAGCGAAAAAAGCGGTAAAAACGCTACTTATCTCACGTTTACCCAAGGTTTAGAACATCCTGCTATAAGAAAAGGCGTGTGTGATACGCTTAAAAATGCCTGTCGTCACCTGACGTTACAATGCCGCCGGATAATGAGCTGATGAATGAACTAAAAAAAGAGCTTGGGTTGGTTCAGGGCGTTATCTTGTTAACCACATCATTATTAGGGACTGGCGTTTTTGCGCTTCCGGAGCTGGCTGCGCTGGCGGCAGGCGACATCAGCCTTTGGGCATGGCCGCTGCTCATTATTTTGATTTTCCCTATTGCGATTGTCTTTGCTGTGCTGGGGCGTCATTTTCCACACGCTGGCGGCGTAGCGCATTTTGTCGGGATGGCATTTGGCCCGCGTCTGCAACGAGTGATCAGTTGGCTGTTTTTATCAGTCATTCCTGTTAGTTTTCCCGCAGCCTTGCATATTGCGGTGGGTTTCGGCCAGGCGCTGTTTGGCTGGCAAAGCGAACAGCTCTTATTTGGGGAGCTGGGTACTCTAGGTTTACTATGGTTTATGGGATCGCGCGGCGCCAGCTCCAGCGCCAACCTGCAAGCCATTATCGCTGGATTAATTATCGCGCTTATTGCCGCCATTCTGTGGAAAGGCGCGATTAAACCTGCAGATATCACCTTCCCAGCCGCAAACGAAATCACCTTTTCCCAACTGTGTACCGCCCTGGCGATCATGTTCTGGGGATTTGTGGGAATTGAGGCTTTTACGCATTTGTCGTCTGAATTTAAAAATCCTGAACGTGATTTTCCGCGCGCATTGATCATTGGCCTGATGCTGGCCGGCGCCATTTATTGGACCTGTACCGCCGTGGTGCTGCATTTTGGCGTCTATAGCGACAAGATAGCGGCAACAGCCTCGCTACCGCTTATTATTGTTCATCTCTTCGGTATCCAGGCGTTGTGGGTAGCCTGCATTATTGGTTATCTCACCTGCTTTGCCAGCCTGAATGTGTATGCTCAGAGTTTTGCGCGTCTGATATGGACGCAAATGCAATATCAGCCCGATCACTATCTGGCTCAACTCTCTCCCGGGCGCCTTCCCTTGCACGCGTTAAACGTTATTCTGGTCTGTTGTTGCGTGAGTTCCCTGGTCGTCTACGCCCTGAAGATTAACCTCAATGCGCTGATCGTCTATGCTAACGGTATTTTTATTATGCTCTATCTGCTTTGTATGCTGGCGGGCTGTCGACTGTTGAAAGGGCGTTGTTATGCACTGGCGGTGACGGGTTGTCTACTGTGCCTGTTATTGCTGGCAATGCTGGGGTGGAAAAGCTTATATGCCATTATCATGCTGGCTGCATTATGGCTGTTTTTACCGAAGCGAAAACGCATGGCGTAAGACGCATCCGCTGGCCGGATAGCGCCTCACGCGACTTATCCGACCAACGTCTCTACCTTTAATCCCGACGATCGTCTTTATGTTCAATACGATCGCGATCGTCATCTTTACGCTGATACTCGCCGTCAAATGTTTCGCCACCGCCAGTACCTGCGCTAAACCCGCCGCCCGGCATCCGGGAAAAACGTAAATGCGGCAGCAACTTCAGCGTCAAATGTTTTTGCACTGGCGGTAACAAAAGGAGAAGGCCGAGAAAATCGGTGAAAAATCCCGGCAACAGGAGCAGTAAGCCAGCGATGATCAGCGATACACTCTTAATCATTTCTGCCGCCGGGCTCTCACCGGCCGCCATTTTTTGTTGCATCAGCAAAAAGTTTTTAAAACCCTGGTTACGTACCAGCGACATACCGATAACAGACGTAAAAATCACCAGGATTAGCGTCATCAGGACACCAAGCACATGGGCGACCTGGATAAAGATAGAAATCTCAATGTAAACATAGAGAAAGACAGCTAAAAAGGGTATCCAGCGCAAAGGACTCTCCTGTAAGTCATGGCCGTCTGCGACGACCATTTGAATGGGGTTGCGATTCGCATCGATTCGATATGGTGGTGCGTAGCAAAATTTCAAGTGGTTTGTACACATATTTTAGGTAGTAATACTAAAGCGGTGACCTATTTCACAAAATAATAAATAAGGGGTAAATTCCCACACTTTAAGTGATCCAGATTACGGTAGGAATTCTGAACCAGCATATGATCTCGTTTATCAGGCCGATGGAGGGGATAATCGTCGGTCAGAAAACATTCGAAATCACATATATCCTGTGTGTTTTAAAGTAAAATCATTGGCAGCTTGAAAAAGAAGGTTCACATGTCAAACAACATTCGTATCGAAGAAGATCTGTTGGGTACCAGGGAAGTTCCAGCTGAAGCCTACTATGGTGTTCACACTCTGAGAGCGATTGAAAACTTCTACATTAGCAATAACAAAATCAGCGACATCCCTGAATTTGTGCGTGGCATGGTTATGGTAAAAAAAGCGGCGGCGCTGGCCAACAAAGAGCTGCAAACCATTCCTAAGAGTGTGGCGAACGCCATCATTGCCGCATGTGATGAAGTCCTTAACAACGGTAAGTGCATGGACCAGTTCCCGGTAGATGTCTACCAGGGCGGCGCGGGCACTTCCGTCAACATGAATACCAACGAAGTGCTGGCCAACATCGGGCTGGAACTGATGGGTCATCAGAAAGGTGAATATCAGTACCTGAACCCGAACGACCACGTGAATAAATGTCAATCCACTAACGACGCCTATCCGACAGGCTTCCGTGTAGCGGTTTACGCCTCTATCGTCAAACTGATCGATGCCATCAACCAGTTGCGTGAAGGTTTCGAACGTAAAGCGGTTGAATTCCAGGACATCCTGAAAATGGGTCGTACCCAGTTGCAGGACGCCGTACCGATGACGCTTGGTCAAGAATTCCGTGCGTTCAGCATCCTGCTGAAAGAAGAAGTGAAAAGCATCGAGCGTACTGCTGAGCTGCTGCTGGAAGTCAACCTTGGCGCAACGGCAATCGGTACCGGTCTGAACACGCCGAAAGAATACTCTCCGCTGGCGGTGAAAAAACTGGCTGAAGTCACTGGTTTTGCCTGTGTTCCGGCTGAGGATCTGATTGAGGCGACATCTGACTGTGGCGCGTATGTTATGGTTCACAGCGCGCTGAAACGTCTGGCAGTGAAGATGTCCAAAATCTGTAACGACCTGCGCTTGCTCTCTTCTGGTCCTCGTGCCGGCCTGAACGAGATCAACCTGCCGGAACTGCAGGCGGGCTCTTCCATCATGCCAGCCAAAGTGAACCCGGTTGTACCAGAAGTCGTAAACCAGGTATGCTTTAAAGTCATCGGTAACGACACCACCGTTACGATGGCGGCGGAAGCCGGTCAGTTGCAGTTGAACGTTATGGAGCCGGTTATCGGTCAGGCGATGTTCGAATCCATCCACATTCTGAGCAACGCGTGCTACAACCTGCTGGAAAAATGCGTTAACGGCATTACCGCGAATAAAGAAGTGTGCGAAGGGTACGTTTATAACTCCATCGGTATCGTCACTTACCTCAACCCGTTCATCGGCCACCACAACGGCGACATCGTCGGTAAAATCTGTGCTGAAACCGGTAAGAGCGTACGTGAAGTTGTGCTGGAGCGCGGCCTGTTAACGGAAGCCGAGCTGGACGATATTTTCTCCGTACAGAACTTGATGCACCCGGCTTATAAAGCTAAACGTTATACTGATGAAAGCGAACAGTAATCGTACAGGGTAGTACCAAAGAGGCACGTCACGATGACGTGCCTTTTTTCTTACAAGAAGTTACCAAATAACAACAATTTAATATCAACTTGTTAAACAACAAGGAAGGCTAATATGATAGTTGTCGAACTTATCATTGTTTTGCTGGCAATCTTTTTGGGCGCCAGACTTGGGGGCATCGGTATTGGATTCGCAGGTGGGCTGGGTGTTCTGGTACTTGCCGCCATCGGCGTGAAGCCAGGGACAATTCCATTCGATGTCATTTCCATCATCATGGCGGTTATCGCCGCGATCTCTGCTATGCAGGTCGCGGGCGGTCTGGATTATTTGGTAAACCAGACGGAAAAACTGCTGCGTAAGAACCCGAAATACATCACTATCCTCGCACCGATTGTGACCTATTTCCTGACTATTTTTGCTGGTACCGGGAACATTTCCCTGGCAACGCTGCCGGTTATTGCTGAAGTCGCGAAGGAGCAGGGAATCAAACCTTGCCGTCCGCTCTCGACCGCCGTGGTATCCGCGCAGATTGCGATTACCGCCTCGCCGATTTCTGCGGCCGTGGTGTATATGTCTTCTGTTATGGAAGGTCATGGCATTAGCTACATTCACCTGCTGTCCGTGGTTATCCCCTCTACGCTGCTGGCGGTGCTGGTGATGTCCTTCCTGGTCACGATGCTGTTCAACTCCAAATTGTCGGACGACCCGATTTACCGCAAGCGTCTGGAAGAAGGGCTGATTGAACTGCGTGGTGAAAAGCAGATTGAAATCAAACCGATGGCAAAAAATTCCGTCTGGCTGTTCCTGCTGGGCGTTATCTGCGTGGTTGTTTATGCGATTGTCAACAGTCCGAGCCTCGGCCTGGTTGAAAAACCGCTGATGAACACCACCAACGCTATTTTGATCATCATGTTGAGCGTCGCAACGCTGACCACCATCCTGTGTAAAGTGGAAACTGACGCCATCCTCAACTCCAGCACCTTTAAAGCAGGGATGAGCGCCTGTATCTGTATTCTGGGCGTGGCGTGGCTGGGCGATACCTTCGTATCCGCTAACATCGACTGGATCAAAGACACTGCGGGTAGCGTCATCCAGGGTCATCCGTGGCTGCTGGCCGTCATCTTCTTCTTTGCTTCCGCGCTGCTCTACTCTCAGGCGGCAACGGCGAAAGCGCTGATGCCGATGGCGCTGGCGCTGAACGTCTCTCCGCTGACGGCAGTCGCTTCCTTCGCCGCCGTTTCCGGCCTGTTCATTCTGCCGACCTACCCGACTCTGGTTGCGGCGGTACAGATGGATGACACCGGTACAACCCGTATCGGTAAATTCGTCTTTAACCACCCGTTCTTCATCCCAGGCACCCTGGGCGTCGTTCTGGCTGTCTGCTTCGGCTTCCTGCTGGGCAGCTTTATGCTGTAAGTGTTTCACCCGCGGGGCGTATCACGCCCCGCATTCTCCCGCCCTTTGACTAACATCCTGCCCTCGTCCGTTGTATAGTGACCGTTCACTTGCGGGTCTTTTTGTTCTTTCGAGGTGTTTATGCTTGATGTTAAGAGTCAGGATATTTCCATCCCCGAGGCCGTTGTGGTGCTTTGTACCGCCCCGGATGAAGCTACCGCCCAGGATCTGGCCGCCAAAGTGCTGGCGGAAAAACTGGCCGCCTGCGCCACCCTCCTCCCCGGCGCGACATCGCTGTACTACTGGGAAGGCAAACTGGAGCAGGAGTATGAAGTTCAAATGATCTTAAAGACCACCGTTTCACATCAGCAAGCGCTTATCGACTGCCTGAAGTCTCATCACCCGTATCAAACGCCTGAACTTCTGGTTTTACCTGTTACTCACGGAGATACTGATTACCTCTCATGGCTCAACGCATCTTTACGCTGATCCTGCTGCTGTGCAGCACATCCGCCTTCGCCGGATTATTCGACGCGCCGGGTCGCTCGCAGTTCGTCCCTGCCGACCGGGCGTTTGTTTTTGATTTTCAGCAAAATCAACACGATCTTACCCTCTCCTGGCAGGTAAAAGAGGGTTACTACCTTTACCGTAAACAAATCAGCATCACGCCAACGAAAGCGGATATCGCCGCAGTCCAACTCCCGGCAGGCGTCTGGCATGAAGATGAATTCTACGGAAAAAGCGAAATCTACCGTAAGCGGCTAAACGTTCCGGTAACGGTTAACCAGGCGGCGGCTGGCGCGACATTAACGGTAACGTACCAGGGGTGCGCCGATGCGGGATTCTGTTATCCGCCGGAAACGAAAACGGTGCCGCTAAGTGAAGTCGCCGCGGCAATAGACGCCACGCCGACGCCTGCTGTCACCCAGACGGGTGAGACGTCAAAACCCGCCGCCCAGCTACCTTTTTCCGCGATCTGGGCGCTGCTGATCGGCATCGGCATCGCCTTTACGCCCTGCGTTTTACCCATGTATCCGCTGATTTCCGGTATTGTCCTGGGGGGAAGTCAACGTTTGTCGACGGGGCGCGCACTGCTGCTGGCCTTTATCTATGTTCAAGGGATGGCGCTGACCTATACCGCACTGGGTCTGGTCGTCGCCGCGGCGGGATTACAGTTTCAGGCGGCGCTGCAGCACCCTTATGTGTTAATCGGCCTTGCCATCGTGTTCACCCTGCTTGCGTTGTCGATGTTTGGCCTGTTCACACTACAGCTCCCCTCCTCACTGCAAACCCGGCTGACATTAATGAGTAATCGTCAGCAAGGCGGCTCGCCCGGCGGTGTTTTTGTTATGGGGGCGATTGCCGGATTAATTTGCTCGCCCTGCACTACAGCGCCGTTAAGCGCGATCCTGCTTTATATCGCTCAGAGCGGAAACATGTGGCTGGGCGGCGGTACGCTGTATTTGTATGCATTAGGTATGGGTCTGCCGCTAATGCTGGTCACCGTGTTTGGCAACCGCCTGCTACCGAAAAGCGGCCCGTGGATGGCGCATGTCAAAACCGCTTTTGGTTTCGTGATCCTCGCGTTACCGGTCTTTTTACTGGAGCGGATTATTGGCGAGGCTTGGGGTTTACGTCTGTGGTCGCTGCTGGGCGTCGCTTTCTTTGGTTGGGCCTTTATCACCAGCCTTCAGGCCAGACGAGCGTGGATGCGTATCGTACAGATTATCCTGCTGGCGGCTGCGCTCATTAGCGTACGGCCTCTACAGGATTGGGCGTTCGGATCGCCATCCGCGCAAGCTCCAGCGCACCTCAATTTCACGGCTATTTCTACCGTGGACGAACTCAATCAGGCGCTGGCGCAGGCCAAAGGCAAACCCGTTATGCTGGATTTCTACGCCGACTGGTGCGTGGCCTGTAAAGAGTTTGAAAAGTATACCTTCAGCGATCCGCGGGTCCAGCAGGCGCTCGGCGACACGGTGCTCTTGCAGGCTAACGTCACCGCTAACAATGCGCAGGATGTCGCGCTGTTAAAGCATCTGCAAGTCCTCGGGCTGCCCACCATTCTGTTCTTTGATGCCCAAGGCCAGGAACAGCCGCAAGCGCGAGTCACCGGCTTTATGGACGCCGCCACCTTTAGCGCGCATTTGCACGATCGCCAACCGTGAGCGACACTTGCAAAAGCAAAGACGGAGGAGAATACCGTGCAACGTGAAGATATTCTGGGAGAAGCCCTGAAATTACTGGAGACGCAAGGGATAGCCGATACTACGCTGGAAATGGTGGCGGAGCGCGTAAATCGCCCACTCGACACATTACAGCGTTTCTGGCCAGATAAAGAAGCCATTTTATATGACGCGCTACGTTATCTGAGTCAGCAGGTAGATATCTGGCGACGCCAGCTTCTTCTTGATGAGACGCTTTCTGCTGAACAAAAGCTACTGGCACGCTACAGCGCGCTCTCGGAATGTGTCAGTAATAACCGTTATCCTGGTTGCTTGTTCATTGCCGCCTGTACGTTTTATCCCGACCCAACCCATCCTATTCACCAACTGGCTAATCAACAAAAACGCGCGGCACATGATTTTACCCATGAGCTACTGACCACGCTGGAAATTGACGATCCGGCGATGGTTGCAAGGCAGATGGAGCTGGTGCTGGAAGGTTGTCTCAGCCGAATGCTGGTCAACCGCAGTCAGGCTGATGTAGATACCGCTCAGCGGTTGGCAGAAGATATTCTGCGTTTTGCACAGTGCCGCCAGGGTGGGGCGCTCACCTGACGGGGTACTGATTTTATGCATTTTGCCTGAAAAGCAGGCAGTCAGCGCGCTTTTATCACTTTTTTCGTGTAAAGCCGTTGACGACCGCGCCCCTTTACGGTTTAATGCGCCCCGTTGCCCGGATAGCTCAGTCGGTAGAGCAGGGGATTGAAAATCCCCGTGTCCTTGGTTCGATTCCGAGTCCGGGCACCACTTATTCAGAAAACCCAGCCTATGGCTGGGTTTTTGCTTTTCTGGGAATGGAAATCCGTAGCCCCCATCTCCGGCCTGACTAGCTATAACGAGAAGGCCAGATTTTCTCTGGCGCAACGCCCAGCGCTTCGGCGATCAGCCGCTCATCTTTGGGCCAGGGTCAAAAGCTTACTTAGCTACAGGGAGATTATTACCAGTAATAACGCGTATCACTCCATCTGACGGCTCGCTAGCCCCGACAATTGAATCCAATATTTCCGCTATGAACTTTTTATCACTGACAACAATAATCCCTTCGCCAATTTTAGTATTTTTTCTTTTTCGGTTTCTTTATTCTTAAATACTGTTTCCGACTCTTGTCCATAATCATAAATTAATACTCAGCACATCATGACTGATGGTAGTTATCGGGGTAACAGAGCACATAGTTTAAATACTTATTCATACTGTGTTATTACGGAAATATTTTAACCTAATGCGTGTCAGTCAGGCATGCAGATAAAAAATAACCGGGGACAAAAGTTAAACAAAATGCTGTTAGCCGGAAGTATCAGTATTGTTCTGTTGTCCGCTACAGTCAGTCCGGTATGGGTAGACGATAATGCCAGTGCAGCGTCCTGCTTTTTTACCTGTATGTTGAATAACCATTTCAATAAATCATTATAGAATCACATGTGTTTATTATTGCCTGATCCGGAGTGAGTCTTTATGAAAAGTCGTTATTTACTATTTTTTCTACCACTGATCGTAGCTAAATATACATCAGCAGCAACAATGCAACCCTTTCATTCTCCTGAAGAATCAGTGAACAGTCAGTTCTACTTACCACCACCGCCAGGTAATGATGATCCGGCTTTCCGCTATGATAAGGAGGCTTATTTTAAGGGCTATGCGATAAAGGGTTCCCCACGATGGAAACAAGCTGCTGAGGATGCAGATATAAGCGTGGAAAATATAGCCAGAATATTCTCGCCAGTAGTGGGTGCTAAAATTAATCCCAAAGATACGCCAGAAACCTGGAATATGTTACAGAATCTTCTGAAAATGGGCGGCTACTACGCTACTGCTTCGGCAAAAAAATATTATATGCGTACCCGCCCCTTTGTCTTATTTAATCATTCCACCTGCCGTCCTGAAGATGAGAATACTTTGCGAAAAGATGGCTCTTACCCTTCCGGGCATACTGCTTATGGTACACTTCTGGCATTAGTATTATCCGAGGCCAGACCGGAACGCGCGCAGGAGCTCGCCAGACGAGGATGGGAGTTCGGGCAAAGCAGAGTAATATGCGGTGCTCACTGGCAAAGCGATGTTGATGCCGGCCGTTATGTGGGAGCAGTAGAGTTTGCAAGGTTGCAAACAATCCCGGCTTTTCAGAAGTCACTGGCAAAAGTCCGCCAGGAGCTGAACGACAAAAATAATTTATTGAGTAAAGAAGATTACCCCAAACTTAATTACTGAAGGTGAAAGTCTTCCCGCAAACTGGCCACAGCAAATGAAAGGAAGTGCAACTGCGTAGGGGCGACCGGGCGTGGAGAATGCCTTCGGTTTCCCCGATTCGCATGAATTCAACGCCCCCTTCCCCCGTTTGCAGTCCGTCCAGACCGTCATGATGTCGTTGTCCGGCTGAAGCGGTAAAACCGGTCTGGCTCACTGACTGTCCACAGCGAATTCCGGCCATCAGAAGCTAAGGGATACGTTCTGGAGTTTAAACACTCTCCACCAAATCCCCCAACGTCACCATCAACATCATCGGATCCATCGGCGACGGTACAAACCCCACCCGCTGGTAAAATTCCCGCGCTTCATCCGACAGGGCGTGAACCAGCATCCCGCGAATGCCGATAGTCTCCGCCACTTGAATAACCCGTAGCCCTGCGTCGCGTACCAGCGCCCGACCAACGCCCTGCCCATGAAGCGATTTATCCACCGCCAGACGCCCCAATACCACAATCGGAATCGGGTCAGGCATATTGCGACGAAAGCGACCGGGGGCGGTATTCGTCGTGACCGCGCTGGACGCCAGCGAGTAATAGGCCAGTACGCTCGAATCGCTGCCACAACACACAAAGGTACGGGACGCACCAGTGGTCTGATTTTTCATCGCCCGCTGTTTCAGCCAGTTATCCATAGAATCCACACCGCAGCAAAACGGAGTAAGAATATGTCCGGCATGAAGCGGCTCAGGGGAGGAGATCATTTTTCCTGCTCCCACGGCGCAGGGGTCTGCATGGTTTTACGCAGTGCGGCATTAGGTGAAGGTGTTTGATCCAAACGAGCGAGAAATTCCTGATAAGCCTGTGGATCGGCCATAATGATGCGTTGTTCGATAAGCGCTTCCTCGGCAGCAGCACGGGCAGCTTCCAGCACAAAGTCAGTGCGGTTTTTCCCTCTGGCTTTCGCCGCTCGATCGATAAGATCGCGCTCGGCGGGTTTGATACGCAGGTTCAGGGTTTCGCGTTTCATCGCCATACTGTTTGCGGCTGGCATAGTGTTGTCCTCTTGTACTTCTGTGGATATTAAGTATACAACACGCGTAACGCAGATGTCATTACGATAAATTTAGAAGGAATAGAACCGGAGTATCGAACCGAAAGGTTTTCTACTCATTTAGAGATTCAGGACCAGGCTGTGCGCTGGCATTCGCTGTGAGTGATTCCTCCTCGGGGCCGACGCAGCAAAAGATTCAATACTGCCGCGCCAAAACACGCAACATTATACAATCCAGAAAGCATAAACCTAACGGATACGCACAGTAAGAACCTCAATAACGTGTTACATCGTTTTTTATAAAGCCAACCATACGATTGAATGCTTCCCCTCCCCCTCAAATTTCCGGATATCGCTACACCGTCTACCCGCCACAGTATATATTTACCGCGTTGTATGCCTTTCCTAACCGAGAGCGTTAATATTTACATCCAGGATAAACCTTATCACAAATTAACATCAGATCTTATACCTCATGCTAACTACCTCCATGAAATTAAAGAGCTATTCTCTAAAAGATTAAAGGCAATTATTACTTAATTCAAATTTTAAAGAGATAATTTGATAATAACATGAGCCAATTCTTGTAAATTTCCATCTTTTTTTTATACGCGACATAGTTTTTTAACGATACTATAATATGTAGAAATGCAATATAAAATAGCATTTTCCATAGAAAATGAAAAGATCGCTACCTGATACCTTAAGTTCGCCAATACTTATATAGCTATATATTAGTTTTTTTGAAATATTTTTCAGAATAATTTTTGATTTACACGCACATTTAATAAAAGGAAATTATCATGCTAAAAGTATTTAATCCCTCACCTGTCCAGGTGGGGAGCATTGAATGTTTACAATCAGCGCAAAACTGGCAGAGGAAATCCTTATCACTTCAGGGATTAAATTTACTGCAGTCCGCACTCATCAAGCTCACCACGGGTAAAATTTCAATTACGACATCGTCCGGGGAGTATATTACGGCATCAGGGCCAATGTTAATATTTTTAGCTAAAGATCAAACTATTCATATCACTATGGAAGAGACTCATGAACAGTTAAATTATAATTTAATTGAATTAGATTCAGCGTCAATAAAAAATGCTTATAATTTTTTTCTGTATGAACATGCAGACTTTTCGGCCCCATTAACAAAACCGACGACAAAACATCTGTTAGCGCCAATAGAAACAGGCGTAGCAAGAGTATTCAACCTCTTACACTCTTCAAATAAAAGCCAGAAATTATCCCAAGATAAAAAGGAATATTTAATAAGATTTCTACTTTCAGAGTTCATCTATGAACCCGAAGCATTTGCTCTCTTTAGAGAACTATCGCAAAATACATTAGCCGAAAATATCTATAATATTATTATAAGCGACATAAGTCGAAAATGGGCGCTCAAGGATATTTCTGACTCACTCTATATGAGTTGTTCCACATTAAAAAGGAAATTAAAACAAGAGAACACCTCATTCAGCGAAGTTTACCTTAATGCGCGAATGAATAAAGCGACAAAACTTTTACGCAATAGTGAATATAATATTACCCGAGTGGCTTATATGTGTGGTTATGATAGTGCTTCTTATTTTACATGCGTTTTTAAAAAACACTTCAAAACTACACCATCAGAATTTTTAGCGTTTTTATCTTCCTCTCGTCATCAATATGTTAATTGAGATATCTGACAATGCAGTATAAGAACAAAGCAAAACATATTAATATAAGAGATGGGATTCTGTTGCTCGCTAAAAAATTCGACCTAACATTGAGCGAGAAAAAAGTCATTTATTACGTGGCAGCAGGATTATCTGTTAAAAGTTGCTCAAATTTATTAGATCGAAATATAAAAACGATTTCAACACAAAAGAGATCAGCCTATAAAAAAATGGATATTACTACTGATGTTGAATTAATCCATTTGATGCTGAATGAGTTTTACATATCAGTCGATATTACGTAATTTTTTCTAAAATGTTGCCAAAGTGGTAGGCAAGGCAATTCTGGATATCATCTTCAGAGATCGGTGTGATATCTACGTTGTTTAATTTAACTGTTCCCGTATAGCAATGACTGGAATTTGATAGTGCTTTGATTAAAGAAGATTTACCTGAACCTGATGTACCGATAATACCCATAAAATCTCCGGGAACAGCAGTGAATGAAAGCTGTTCAATCAGTGTTCGTTCCGCAAACGCTATGGGGTAATTCTTCGCTGTCTATCGGCTGGCTGACGATCGACTCTACTCCGCCAGTGTTGATAACGATACCGGTAACTGGCATGTTTCTGTTCCGCAATCCGCTATTCTGTCGGGGGGGGAGAATCAGTACATCATTACGGCCACCGATCCCGCCGGGAATAGCGCCACCGCCAATGGAACATTTACAGGCACATCGCCGACGGAAAACCCGGTTAACAAGAGTTCCGGCGTAGATGAAATGATTTCGCTTAGCGAGGCGACATGGCATTCGGTAAGTGTTGATGAAGAATATTATGCCTGATAACTAAACATCACCATGCGAGGTCTCTTCGGAGGCCTCCTGAAAAAAACAGAATAATATTTATTGTCTGTTAATTATTACAGAGAGAGTTAATTTATAAAAAAAAGCGGCAGACTACGCTGCCGCAAATATGAGGAGGACAATTACCGTTACGCTACACCACAAAGTAATCCGTTACTGAGGTAAGTAAAACATAAATATCCCCAACAATGAATCAACGAATCAAACAATCGTCAAATCATGGTATTAATAACCTTGTTCTGTTTTAGCATACTGTGACAGTAAAAATAGATTTTAGTCATTCTGTATATCACACGAAAATTTATAAAACAGATTTGGTTCACTCACAATATACAAATTATTTTCATTATCCATGGCAATCCCTTCTGGTTGGGGGATATCGTCTCTGAGCCCTGACCACTCCGCCGTCAGGAACAATCGATCGCGCACCCGCCACTCGGAACTGACCTCCAGAATCATTTTTGACTCGTCCGACAACACCAGCAGCGAATCCGTTGGGGCATGGTATTCAAGTCCGGAGACATCGCTCACACTCGCAGTGATGGCAGAAGGCAACGCTCTGGTGATACCATTTTTGCTCATCTCTACTTCTTTGATCATAATGGGTTTTCTTTCTTTTGCGGCATATAATCTCTCATTTTTCGCATCCCATGCCGTACCTTCCAGCCCTTTATTTTTTGCTTTGTCATAACCCTCAAGCTTCACCATGGAGATTATCTGCATGGTGCCGCGCTGAATATCCACCTGTGTTTTATAGACCGCGCCATCTTTCTCACTGCCTATCTGGAACTGGTTACCCCCACTCCATGCAATAGACTCCGGGTCGTGGATGCCCTGGAGCGGCATCCGCCCTATCAGCTGCCCTTCTGTCGTTAACCAGACCAGTTCAGGGGGATTATTAATAACGGCGAAAAGCATCCTGTCTTCGGCGGAGTAGGTCAAACCTGAAAGGTTACTCTTAACTCCTGCGACTGGTTTTTGCTGAATAACCGCTTTATAGCTACTCAGTGCTAGCGCCGAAGGTTTATCACCATATTTGAGGATCAGTTGATAAACATAGCGTATATCGTCCCTGACCATAAATAAAATCACGCCCAAGAGTACAACCACAATAACGCGTTTTAGTAATCTCATAAAAAATCCATAGCAGATCGCGTCACGACTGATGTCGTAACGCATTTCTTAAAAATAAAGCCGATGTCCGATAGAATCGTTATTCGGTTATGGCGAGCGCCATTAGCATAGGCAAAATGAAATAGTGAGGGTTATCACAAAAAGCCCGATTTTAATCACTAACGTACCCTTTTTGTAAATTGACATAATCAAGAGGAGGGTAGTTTCGGCTAATTATTTAAATAGTACGTCTGCAAATTTGCCCCTGTATGCAGAGCAAATGACAAAAAGTGATAATTAATGAGATGTAACACCGCAATCTGATCTGCTATTGCTGCTCCCACTTCTATTCAACCGGGCAGCAAAAAAATGAAACTCAACCTTATTACCGTCAGCCTGGCTACGCTCGTTGCCGCTGGCGCATTCCCGGCCCATGCCGGTCCTCAGGCGCATGTCGTGTGCGGCTATCACCACACGCTGGGCGATGACGCGATTATGATGTTTGGTAAAGCGAATCAGGCGATGTGGCATGACTTTTTTGGCAACACCCACACCGACGCGGTCTCTACCTACCAGACGTTGCGCGCGCAACCAGATACCACCTGCGATAATAAAGCCGACAGCTCCGCTTACTGGGCGCCGTCCATGAAATTACCCGGTGGTGAAATCGTAAATCCGGCCTACCAAAAGACCTATTATCAATCCACAAATGTAGCGCAATATCCGCTCCATCCATTCCCGGCCGGGCTGGAGTTACTGGCAGGCGATCATCACGGTACTGGCCCCAGTTCCGCAATCACCTTTTTATGTGCCAACGGCAAAGGTTACACCAACAAGGTAGGCGAAATATGCGGCCTGCGTAAAGCGGGCGATGCCGTCCAGTTTAATATCGGGATCGCTTTCCCCAACTGTTGGGATGGCGTCAACCTGAAACCGACCCATACTCACAATAACGCTATCTATGCCGACCACGGGAAATGTTCCGCAGACTATCCGGTCAAAATCCCGACGGTGAATATGAACATCGCCTGGGTACTCCCGCAGATCTCCTCGCTGGATACGTCTAAAGTGGAATTGTCGATGGACCCGGTAATGCATGGCGAAACCCGGGCAGAGCGCTGGGGAAGTCTTTATACCGCCCATGCCGATTTTATGAATGGCTGGACGGAAGATGGCGCGCAGTTTATGACAGATCTGTGTATGAATCAGGGACTGGATTGCGGCACTACGGTTCCTTACGCCTACAGTAAAGCGGAAGAAAATACCTGGGTAAGCAGCGAAGACGACAAGCCTCATGCCAGCGTCGATACCTTGTACGTACAGGATGACTGGACCAATGGCGGACGCACGCGGCACCCGGAAACGCTCACGCTGGTGAAATTTAAGATCCCGCCCCTGCCTGCCAATATGGACACTTCGCTATTCAAATACCGTATTCGCCTTTTTGGCGGCAAAACGGAAACGAACGGCGCCGATCAAATTTTCTTTTACCCGACCAGCAATGACTGGCACGTCAGTACCGTGTCCTGGAACAATAAACCGGCGATCAACTACCGTTCCGATGCCGTGTTATATCTAAACCATTCACATGAGTATCGCATGGTTGATGTCGATAAAGCGGTGCGCAAAGCGCTGGCGGAAGGGAAAACGGAAATATCCTGGTATATCGGCGGCGACCGTCAGGGAAATCACTACGATTTCACGCCAGCGGACTCAAAACAGAGCCTGGTGCTGATGCTGACCGGTTTCAAAAAGACGCCGGAGCTGTAATAGTAAACTGTGCCCGCTGACGCAACAGCGGGCACGATGGCGGCACAAGCATTATGGCACGCCATCAAAACCTGACCAATACCTCAGAAAAACAACCGTTTATTCTCAGGCTGTAGTCCCTGTTGCTGCTGAACATCCTGCAAATAACAGGTCGCTACGATGGCAAGCCGGGCATAGAAGGCGCTAACGGTATTGCGTTGCAGCAATTCCAGATAGCGGAATCCCCAGGGCAGCAGATGCGCCTCCAGTAACCGGTTGGCCGCCACGTTGTCGCCTCGTGCCAGCAGATCGCTACAGGCTAATAGCATCAGGCCAAACTGATCTTCCGGCTCGCGTTCACGGTCAGTGAATACCATGCCCTGCGCCTGTAAAAAAGCTCGATAATCGGCGGTGGTTTCCCCCATCAGCAAATTATCTTTTTCCAGATAGACCGATCCCCAGGGCGGGACGGGCATCTTTCCCTGGCCTTCAAACAACACGGAAAATTGCCATGTAAGCGCATCATCATCCGGTAGCGACCATGACGCACACAGTGATTCAATATGTCCGCGATCGCGCCAGGGGTAAAGCTCAGGCAACGTTGGCAAACAGTCGAACAACGCTTTCACCTCCGGCCTCTCAGGGGAGAAGTAAAACAGTGCGCCGAGGATACGCGGCAAAACAGCACGGGAAGGCATAGCAATAGCTCCTGAAATATTTCGCCTGATAACGCTACGCTTATCAGGCTTACATGGCATAAACCGGGCAAAAAACTACATTGGCAGCGTCCACAGATTGTAAAACGCAATCCTACCCGCCAACTCCGCCGCGATAACCACCACTGCCGTCATGGCCAGCACCGCAGCGCTCGATTTCAGGCGCGCGCAGACCACCACCCCGACCACGCCCGCCGCCAGCAATATCGCCTGGGCGGTAAACCAGCTATGCTGCGCGGCGGTCAGAGCGCTATCGGCGCTCATCAGCGTCGCCATATAGCCCGGGCGCAGACAAAAGCTCACCAAAATCGCCAACACGCTGACCAGTAGCCCCAGACGGCGCACGCCAAACAATGCCGCCAACGCGCCGCCGCCAATCAACGGCGTCAATATCATCATTGCCGTGGTGTAAGATGAACGCCAGGTCGCCACCGTCGGCAGTTGGTAAATCTGCGGAACGGCGTATAAGAAGACCACCCCGACTATCGCCGCCAACCATACCAACGCGTTACACAGCGGCGTCGCCCGGTTCAGCAACAAACCGAGCGCCCCCAGACCGCCGAGCGCCGCAAAAGCCGCCGACAAGACAATCTCGTTACTCATCGGCGAATGTCCGACGCGCAGCAGCATATTCAACGCGCGCAGCGGTTGCCCGACGTGGAAGATGCCGACAATGACGCCCAGCCCAAACAGGCACATCACCGAGAACAGACCAATAGCCTTGCGCCGCGGCGCGACCAGCCCCATTGCGCCGCCAATCAGCAGCAGAATAAACGCGCCGACCGCGCTCTGGGTAAAGACCGTAAAAAAGACCAGCGGTAACTCATGCATGGCGCACCTCCCGAATGTTCATGATTGCGCCTTCCGTATCGCCCGTGGGTCTCGCTTTCGGATGCGGTTTAATAATGAGGTTAGGATGGGTGAACGACGCTGAAGGCAGCGGCGCGATTTGATTCTCCGTGCCATATTTTGCCCGTAATTCATCGACAGGGCCGAAATCCAGCGCTCGCTGCGGGCAAGAATCCACACAAATAGGGCGCAGATTGTTCTCCAGTCGGTCAAGACAACCGTCGCATTTACGCATCACGTTCGCCTGCGTATCAAACTGCGGCGCGCCGTAGGGGCAGCGCATTTCACAATAGCGACAGCCGACGCATACGCTGTCATCCACCACGACCAGACCATCCTCTTTACGTTTATGCATCGCCCCGGTCGGACAGCCGGAGACACATACCGGCTCATCGCAATGGTTACAAGCAATAGAGAGGTAGTAGGTAAAGGTGTCGTGATGCCAGCTTTCCCCCTCTTTCACCCAG
This sequence comes from Salmonella sp. 741265073_HBA, assembly GCF_046569105.1. Taxonomy (NCBI): domain Bacteria; kingdom Pseudomonadati; phylum Pseudomonadota; class Gammaproteobacteria; order Enterobacterales; family Enterobacteriaceae; genus Salmonella; species Salmonella sp. 741265073_HBA. Next base: position 150,473 of record NZ_JBKFRY010000006.1, read on the forward strand.
CTTCCGCCGCCATATTCATAGACGCGGCGCAGTTTCGGACCAACATCCAGATCTTTATTATCCTTGCAGCTTACCTGGCAGGTTTTACAGCCTGAACAGCGCGAGGAGTCAACATAAAAGCCATACTGTTTCATCGTACATCACTCCTTAAGCGCGTTTAATTTCAACCAGATTGGTATGCTGCGGATTGCCTTTCGCCAGCGGCGAAGGGTGGTGGCTGGTCAGCGTATTGATACAGCCGCCGACATCAACGCCGTTGCCGTCAAGCCGCGTCCACGCGCCCTGCGGCATCGCCGCCACGCCGGGTAAAATGCGCTGGGTCACTTTACAGGGAAGCTCCACCACGCCGCGGTCATTGAATACATGCACCCGATCGCCGGACTTCAATTGGCGGGCGCTGGCGTCAATCGGGTTAATCCAGACTTCATCCGGCACCGCCTCATGCAGCATCAGCACATTGCTGTAGGTCGAGTGGGTATGCCCTTTGGTATGGAAGCCGCTTAACTGCAACGGATACTTCGCCGTCAGCGCTTTGTTAAGATGCGACTCTTTCGCCGGACAAAATTCCGGCAATGCGGGAATTCGCTCGCCTTCTGGCAACGTCCACGTTTGCGCCAGATCCGCCAGCGCCTGGGAGTAAATTTCAATTTTGCCCGACGGCGTGGAGAGTGGGTTAGCCTCGGCGTCGGCGCGGAAATCGGCAAACGCAAGGCTCTGCTGCTCGGTCGCGATACGCTGGTCAATCACGCCCATCTCTTTCGCCACGCTCCACTCCGGCAGGTATGGACGTTTCTCACGGATCTGCTGATAGTGCATCTCCGCCCACTGCGCCTGAGTTCGGCCCTCGGTATATTGCTCGCGCAGTCCAAGATGCCCGGCGATATCCGCGCAGATGTCATACGTGCTGCGCACTTCCCACATCGGTTTAACGGTTTTCTGAATCGCAATCATATAGTTATGCGATCCCGCCGCATAGGAGCTGTCCACCAGGTCTTCCGCCTCAAGATAGCTGGTCTCCGGCAACAGCAGATCCGCATACATCGCGCTGGGCGTCATATGGTTTTCAATCACGATAATGGTTTCACACAGCGATTCATCCGCGAGAATTTGACGGGTGCGGTTCGTTTCGCCGTGCTGATTCAGCAAGGTATTACCGGCCTGGTTGAAAAACAGCTTAATCCCGGTTTTTAGCCTGTCCGCGCCTTTCACGCCCATTGTCGTCGCGGTCATTTTCTCCGGATGCTGAATGGCGTCCGTCCATAAATAGCAAGGAATAGAGGTTGTGATCGGATTCTTACCGACAGGCAACAATGGCACGCCATACGGCGTACCATAAGGCCAGTTGCCATTGTTGGTGCCGGGCCGCCCGAAGTGGCCGGTTAACGCTGGCAGCGTCTGAATAGCACGCACGGTTTGTTCGCCGTTGGCATGACGCTGCGGCCCCCAGCCCTGGCAAATATAGCAGGCGCGCGCCGAGGCGATTTCGCGCGCCAGTTGGCGAATACGCGTTGCCGGAATACCGGTGATATCCGCCGCCCATTCCGGGGTTTTCGCGATACCGTCATCGCCCGTGCCAAGAACATAATCTTTATAGCTGGCGTTAGGCGCAGCCGTGTCCGGCAAAGTGCTACGGTCATAGCCGACGCAATAGCGGTTTACCAGCGCCTCGTCGAGAAGCTGTTCGGTAATCAGCGTATGCGCGATACCGGCGACTAACGCAGCGTCCGTGGTTGGGCGAATCGGTAGCCATTCGGCGTGTTCGGTAATCACCGAATCGGTATAGCGTGGATCGATAATAATGACTCGGGCTTTTGAGGTTTCCAGCGCCCGGCGCAGCTCTTCAACCTGACCGCCGCCGGACATCCGCGTTTCTGAGAGATTCAGGCCAAATAGCACCACCAGATCGGAATGCGCGATCTGCGTAAAATGGCTACCGACATAATCACCGTGGGTATAAGGCGTGGCGGTGGCAATTTGCGCCGTGGAATAGGTGTTGTGATAATTTAAATAACCGCCGGTGAGATTTAATAATCTTATCCAGGCGGGCCTGCCCTGCGTATGATAATATGCCCCGGATTGATAATTATAATAAATAGCTTCCCGGCCATATTGTTCGCTAACGCGCGTTAATTCCGCTGCAATAAAGGCCGTGGCCTCATCCCATGAAATACGTTTAAATTTTCCTTCACCGCGTTTTCCCACTCTTTTCATCGGATACTTAATGCGATCCGGGCTATAGACGCGCCAGCGACTGGAACGCCCACGCAGGCAGGGACGAATCTGATGCTCGCCGAATACCGCGTCATCTTTCGCGTCTTCCGGCTCAATGCGCACGATGCGATCATTTTTCACGATAACCTTAAGCGGGCATCGGCTGCCACAGTTGACCAGACAGGCGCTGTGCCTGACGGTTTCGTCGTTGGCATCCTTCGGTATCGGGGTATCCTGCGCCTGGGCAGTGTTAGCAAAAGGCAGCGTAATCGCCTGGCTTAGCGTCACCGCCGCCCCTACTTTTGCAGTAGCGACAATAGCATCACGTCGGGTTATGGTTGTGTTCAGCCATTTTTTTATTTCCATGTTTTATTTCTCACATTGCTTCCATAATTATTAATAATATGTAATGAAAACTAATCATAATAGATTAAACATTAGCGCTGATTGATTGTGATCAAACGCATTCTGAACGTCAGTAAAAATAAAATGTGATACCGCATACGTTATTATAAAAATTAATGAAAAATTATTTTATGTAATTCTGATGAAAATAAATTACCCATCACGGTATCCGGCGATATTAATTAACGACATGAGCAGGTAGCGCCCCCTGCAAGGTAAGACGGGCTTTTCAACACTGGAGCAACATCGCCTATGCCTTTGAATTAGACGCCTCATCAGGGATAATAACCTTACGATTCGTCCGCTCAGGTCCACTATGAAACACTCCCTGCCATGCCGGGCGTTACGCAAACGCCCCATGAAACTCGGCACTACCGTCATTCTGATGGTCAGCGCCGTTCTGTTTTCGGTGCTCGTTGTGGTCCATCTGATCTATTTTTCGCAAATCAGCAGCATGACGCGCGACGCGCTGGCAGATAAAGCGCTGGCGGTGGCTCGCTCGCTGGCGGACTCTCCGGCAATTCGCGAGGGGCTGAAAAAACCGCCTGCGGAAAGCGGCATTCAGCCGCTCGCCGAAGCGGTGAGCCAGCATAATGGCTTTTTGTTTATTGTGGTGACCAATATGCAGGGCATCCGTTATTCGCACCCAGAAACGCAGCGAATCGGTCAACCGTTCAAAGGCGATGATATTCTGCTCGCGCTGCAGGGAAAGGAAAACGTTGCCATTAATCGCGGCTTTCTTGCCAAAGCGCTGCGCGTTTTCACACCGGTTTATGATGAACGCCACCGGCAGATCGGCGTGGTAGCGATTGGCCTGGAACTCAGTCACGTTACGCAGCAGATCAACAATAGCCGCGGCAGTATTATCTGGTCCATTCTGTTCGGCGCTCTGGTGGGATTATTAGGCACGTATGCGCTGGTCAAGGTGCTAAAACGTATCCTGTTTGGCCTCGAACCCTATGAGATCTCAACCCTGTTTGAACAACGCCAGGCGATGCTGCAGTCAATCAAAGAGGGCGTTATCGCCGTGGATGATAGCGGCGAAGTCACGTTAATTAACCATGCGGCGCAGGCGCTGCTCGATTACCGAAAAACGCAGGATGACGCCAGATTATCCACCCTGAGTCATGCCTGGTCGCAGGTGGTGGACATTAGCGAAGTGTTGCGTGACGGTACGCCGCGCCGCGATGAAGAGATCATCGTCAAAGGCCGCCTGCTGCTGGTGAATACCGTTCCGGTGCGCAGCAACGGCGAAATTATCGGCGCGATATCCACCTTCAGGGATAAAACAGAAGTTCGCCAACTGATGCAGCGGTTGGACGGGATGGTGAACTACGCGGATGCGCTCCGTGAACGATCCCACGAATTCATGAACAAATTACATGTGATTCTGGGATTATTGCACCTGAAGAGTTATAAGCAGCTTGAAGCGTATATTATCAAGACGGCCAATAACTATCAGGAAGAGATCGGTTTGCTGCTGGGTAAAATAAAGTCGCCGATTATCGCTGGCTTTTTGCTCAGTAAAATTACTCGCGCCTCTGATTTCGGGCACAGCCTGGTGATAAGCAGCGACAGCCAGTTACCGGATAATAACAATGAAGATCAGGTTACGGTGCTGATTACGGCGCTGGGTAATTTGATTGAAAACGCGCTGGAAGCATTGAGCCAGGAATCCGGCGGCGAAATCAGCGTCTCGTTACACTACCGCCATGGCTGGCTGCATTGCGAAGTGAGCGATGACGGTCCGGGTATCGAACCTGAGCGCATCGAGGCGATTTTTGAAAAAGGCGTCTCGTCGAAAGGCGCCGAACGCGGCGTCGGTTTAGCGCTGGTTAAACAGCAGGTTGAAGCGCTTGGCGGCGTAATTTCCGTGGAGTCCGAGCCTGGGATCTTCACACAATTTTTTGTACAGTTACCCTGGGATGGAAAAAGGACCAGCCTATGATCAATGTATTAATTGTCGATGACGATGCGATGGTCGCGGAGTTAAATCGCCGCTATGTCGCGCAAATCTCCGGTTTTCATTGTTGTGGAACCGCTTCGACGCTGGAAAAAGCGAAAGAGTTTATCTTCAACAGTGAAAATCACATTGACCTAATCCTACTGGATATCTACATGCAGCAGGAAAACGGATTGGATCTGCTGCCTGTCCTGCACAGCGCAGGCTGCAAAAGCGACGTTATTGTCATTTCTTCTGCCGCTGACGCCGCTACCATTAAAGATTCGCTTCACTACGGCGTGGTGGATTATCTGATCAAGCCTTTTCAGGCCACGCGCTTTGAAGAAGCGCTGACCGGCTGGCTACGTAAGAAAACGGCGATGGAAAAACGCCAGTATTACGAACAGTCTGAGCTTGACCTGCTCATTCACGGTAACTCATCCAGCGAGCAGGAGCCTCGTCGGCTACCAAAAGGGCTGACGCAGCAAACGCTACGCACCTTATGCCAGTGGATTGATGCGCATCAGGAGCAGGAATTTTCTACCGACGAGTTGGCCAACGAAGTGAATATCTCGCGCGTCTCCTGCCGTAAATATCTCATCTGGCTGGTGAATTGCCATATCTTGTTTACCAGTATTCATTACGGCGTGACCGGCAGGCCGGTTTACCGCTACCGCGTTCAGCCGGAACATTACTCTTTACTGAAACAATATTGTCAGTAAGGATACCGCATAAAGCCGACGCGAAGCGTTATATCCTGGTAACATTTATTATAACAATGCCAATAAAAACGCTATCACATTAATAACAAACCTGGGAAATTGTGTCAGATCAAATATACTCAACCCAGGCCTGTTAACGTTATTTTCTATTATTACAGCGCTATGCGCTGTTTTTAATTTCAAAACGCTAACAAAAGTTAATTAAGTATTATCCCATGCCGAGAGTGTGTATTTTTATTAAAAAAGGGATTTGTCCGGAATTTTCCTGACACTTAAATAAAATTATGTTTGTAGCAATGGAGCTTGTGCTACGCCTATGGACAATACGTATATTGGTGAGCAGATACGCGCCTCCACACGCCATACTAATAATTTAAAAAAATGGCGTGACAATGATCACATAAGTCACATTCTGTTCGCTTTATCTCGTGATTTACCTGATGGCGAGACACAAAAATTAAATAATAAACGCCTGTTTTTAAAACAGACAAATCATAATTTACTGCTCTCGCTGACTCCACCTGCCCATCGCCAGAGGGTGCTTCCCTCTGAACATCACCATCGCAAGAAAATAATTACTTAAAGCAACTCTGTAAAAAGCTTAATCGTTAATCGTCGCCACTGGCGCATTGAATATTCGCCATTTCCTGATGCTCATTCACACAAATCAGAAGATGGCTGTGATCCATTTATCAAAATTGACTGGGTTTATCGCGAGGATAAATAAAAATGTTATTTAGTATACAGCTTCTCATAATATTAATATGTCTGTTTTATGGTGCCCGAAAGGGCGGGATCGCGCTCGGGTTGTTGGGCGGTATTGGTCTGGTCATTCTGGTGTTTGTTTTCCATCTCCAGCCAGGTAAACCGCCCGTTGACGTAATGCTGGTCATTATCGCGGTAGTCGCCGCGTCGGCAACGTTACAGGCGTCAGGCGGGCTGGATGTGATGTTGCAGATTGCCGAAAAGCTGCTGCGCCGCAACCCCAAATACGTCTCTATTGTGGCGCCGTTCGTCACCTGTACCCTGACGATTCTGTGTGGGACAGGCCACGTGGTCTACACCATTTTGCCGATTATCTATGACGTGGCGATCAAGAATAATATCCGTCCGGAACGTCCAATGGCGGCCAGTTCTATCGGCGCGCAAATGGGCATCATCGCCAGTCCGGTTTCCGTCGCCGTTGTTTCTCTGGTAGCGATGCTGGGCAACGTGACATTTGACGGAAAACATCTGGAGTTCCTCGATCTGCTGTCGATCACCATCCCGTCTACCCTGCTCGGTATCCTGGCAATCGGTATTTTTAGTTGGTTCCGCGGTAAAGATCTGGATAAAGACGAAGCGTTTCAGAAATTTATCTCCGTACCGGAAAACCGTCAGTACGTGTACGGCGATACCGCGACGCTGCTGGATAAAAAACTGCCGAAAAGCAACTGGCTGGCGATGTGGATCTTCCTGGCGGCGATTGCCGTGGTCGCTCTCCTGGGCGCGGACTCCGACTTACGCCCAACCTTCGGCGGCAAACCGTTGTCGATGGTGCTGGTCATTCAGATGTTCATGCTGCTGACCGGGGCGCTCATTATCATCCTGACCAAAACCAATCCTGCGTCTATCTCAAAAAACGAAGTTTTTCGTTCCGGTATGATTGCGATTGTCGCGGTATACGGGATCGCCTGGATGGCGGAAACCATGTTCGGCGCGCATATGTCGGAAATTCAGGGCGTGCTGGGCGAAATGGTCAAAGAGTATCCGTGGGCCTACGCCATCGTTCTGCTGCTGGTCTCCAAGTTTGTTAACTCCCAGGCAGCGGCGCTGGCGGCGATTGTTCCCGTCGCGCTGGCTATCGGTGTCGATCCGGCGTATATCGTGGCCTCTGCGCCGGCATGTTATGGCTACTATATTCTGCCGACCTACCCAAGCGATCTGGCGGCGATTCAGTTTGACCGTTCCGGCACAACCCGTATTGGCCGCTTCGTCATTAACCACAGCTTCATTCTGCCGGGTTTGATTGGCGTGAGCGTCTCCTGCGTCTTTGGCTGGATCTTTGCCGCAATGTACGGATTCCTGTAATGGCCGCGCGCGCCGCCCGGTTATGCGCGGCGCGCGACTTAGAGTCTGGCCCATGAGGCTCTTAATACATTTTCTTACTATTAGGCTGGAAGCACATGTCGAAAAAAGAGTTTATCTATCAGGCGCCTTTCCCGATGGGAGAGGACAAAACAGAGTATTATCTGCTCACCTCCGATTATGTCAGCGTCAGTGAATTCAACGGAGAATCTATCCTCAACGTTGAGCCGCAGGCGTTAACGTTGCTGGCTCAGCAGGCCTTCCATGATGCGTCTTTTATGCTCCGTCCTGAACACCAGCAGCAAGTCGCCGCCATTCTCCATGACCCCGAAGCCAGCGAAAACGACAAATATGTGGCGTTGCAATTCCTGAGAAACTCCGAAATCGCCGCCAAAGGCATTCTGCCGACCTGCCAGGATACCGGCACGGCGATTATCGTGGGTAAAAAAGGCCAACGCGTCTGGACGGGCGGCGGCGATGAAGCCGCGCTCTCCAAAGGCGTGTTTAATACCTATATCGAAGATAACCTGCGCTACTCGCAGAACGCACCGCTGGATATGTACAAAGAGGTCAATACCGGCAGCAACCTGCCAGCGCAAATCGATCTTTATGCCGTCGATGGCGACGAGTACAAGTTCCTTTGCGTGGCGAAAGGCGGCGGTTCAGCAAACAAAACGTATCTCTATCAGGAGACCAAAGCGCTGCTCACCCCAGGCAAGCTGAAAAACTTCCTCGTTGAGAAAATGCGCACGCTGGGCACCGCGGCCTGTCCGCCATACCATATCGCCTTTGTCATTGGCGGCACCTCGGCGGAAAGCACGCTGAAAACCGTTAAACTCGCCAGCACCCACTATTACGACGCGCTGCCGACGGAAGGTAACGAGCACGGCCAGGCATTCCGCGATCTCCACCTGGAACAGGAACTGCTGGAAGAAGCGCAAAAACTTGGCCTCGGCGCCCAGTTCGGCGGGAAATATTTCGCCCACGATATTCGCGTAATTCGCCTGCCGCGTCACGGCGCTTCCTGTCCGGTGGGGATGGGCGTCTCCTGCTCGGCAGACCGTAACATCAAAGCGAAAATCAACCGCGAAGGCATCTGGATCGAAAAACTGGAACACAATCCGGGCCAGTATATTCCGCCAGCGCTGCGTCAGGCGGGCGAAGGCGACGCGGTGAAAGTCGATCTCAACCGTCCGATGAAAGAGATCCTCGCCCAGCTATCGCAGTACCCGGTCTCGACTCGCCTGTCGCTGACGGGCACCATTATCGTAGGTCGCGATATCGCCCACGCGAAGCTAAAAGAGCGTATTGAATCCGGCGAAGACCTGCCGCAGTATATTAAAGACCATCCCATCTATTACGCAGGTCCGGCAAAAACCCCGGCAGGTTATCCATCTGGCTCATTAGGCCCCACCACCGCAGGCCGAATGGACTCTTATGTCGATCTACTGCAATCCCACGGCGGCAGTATGATCATGCTGGCGAAAGGCAACCGTAGTCAGCAGGTCACGGATGCCTGTAAAAAACACGGCGGCTTTTATTTGGGCAGTATCGGCGGCCCGGCGGCGGTACTGGCACAACAGAGCATTAAGCATCTGGAGTGCGTCGAGTATCCGGAACTCGGCATGGAAGCTATCTGGAAAATTGAAGTAGAAGATTTCCCGGCCTTTATCCTGGTGGATGACAAAGGCAACGATTTCTTCCAGCAGATTGTCAGCAAACAGTGCGCTAACTGCGCGAAATAACCTGGCAGGCCCGGCGTTCTACCGGGCCGCGTTATCGGTTAATTGCCGGATGGCGCTACGCTTATCCGGCTTATCCGGCCTGCACGAGAGACCATGCTCACGCTTTTACATCGCTGGTCGCTACCACAGAAATCGCCGGGCTATCCGGCTGTTCGACGAATGGCGGCGTTTTCCGGTATTTATCCAGCAGGTGGATCTGAATCTTGCGCAGCATATCGCCGTTCAAACGGTAGTAGCGGAAGTAGAGAACCAACGTCATCATGAAAAACAGTACCGGCAGGACAATCATAATAAACTGCATCCCCTGCAGGGTTTGCGCAGACTGCGCCACGTTCGGCGTGTAGCCAATCAGCCCCAGCACCAGAGCGATAAAGAACGCCGCAAACGCCGAGCCGCCCTTCACGACCATCGTCTGTACGGAATAAGCGATACTCTCGCAGCGAATATTGAGCTTAAATTCCCCATAATCGACCGTATCCGCCACCATGATCACCTGAAGCACCCAAAAGAGCGCGGTCCCGATATTCAGGAAAATACCCGCCGCCACGATTAAAGCGGCATTATGGACATCCGCCAACGCCATCGCGAAGAGCCCTGCGCAACTCAGAACGGGCATCACGGAGGCGCCCGCCCACAATATCCGCCGCGATAACATTTTCACCAGCCGGGGGAAGACAATCAGCGTCAGCAGATTCGCCGCGCCGGCGTAAGAAAGGTAATAGGGAAAAAGATCGGCATCGCCAATCACATAGGTGAAGTAGTAGATCGCAAAGCCATTGATAATATTGGAGGCAATGTTATACGCCAGCGCCATTCCCAACAGGCAAGAGAGCTGATCGTTTTTGTATATCAATCCAACGATCGTTTTTAACGTCAGATGTGGGCGGCCCGCCGTTACACCGTTGTCGGAGGAGTACACCTCATGTACGTTGCGTAATGTCACGATAGTCGAGGCGATAAAAAACGCAATCAGTACCAGCGTAAACATCTGAAAGCCGAACCCACGATCCGCTCCGCCAACGTAGTTCACAAACGGCAGCGTTATACCGGCAGTGACGAAGCCAGCCAGACTGGCGAAGAAACGCGGAAACGGCACCAGTTGTTCGCGTTCTCGCTTATCAAGCGTAATGGTCGGCACCAGCGACCAAAATGGGATATCCATAATGGTATACGTCATGCCCCACAGGATGTAGGTTACGCAGACAAATACAACCTGCGCGGTTCCCTCAAAAAGATGGGCGCTGAACAGCAGGAAAAGCACCAGCGAATTGGTTAAGGTGCCGATCAATATCCACGGCTTAAATTTCCCCCACCGCGAACGCGTGGCGTTGACAATCCAGCCCATGATGGGATCGTTTATCGCATCCCAGATTCGCGCGACCAGAAAGAGGGTGCCGACGAGGCCGACCGAGAGTCCCACCACATCGGTGTAGTAATACATCAGGTACATATACACAATGCCGATGGCGAAATCCTTACCAAACGCACCGAACCCGTAACTCAGCTTTGTTGTCAGAGAGATGCTCATAGGGTACCGGGTCGCTGTTACCAGCGCCCGCCTTCTGTTAGTAGAGGTTAAACGCCGGATCTGCCGTCCAGCGCGGCTGGAGATTAACGGCGTAACCAGGCCGGAAGCCAGTCGCCATGCGCGGCGATCAGATCGTCAACCAACGCATAGATTTCTTCGATACCCAGCACCGCCGCGGTATGAGGGTCCATCATCGCCGCGTGATACACGCGATCGCGGTTTTCCGTGAGGATGGCTTCGGTCAACAGCGTTTGCACGTTGATGTTGGTCTGCATCATCGCCGCCAGATGAGAAGGGATCGTCCCCACCTTCGTCGGTTGAATGCCGTTGGCATCCACCAGACAAGCCACTTCCACGCAGCTTCCCTGCGGCAGGTTATCAATCAGCCCCTCATTACGCACATTGCCGTAAATCACGCTCGGCTCGCCGGTCCACAGAGCGTTCATAATGGTGCTGGCGTACTCGCGGGACGGTTTGATGTCAATACGCTCGGCGGTTTTATACTCCTCCAGCTCTTTATGCCAGTTCGCCAGTTGTTCTACACAGCGTTTCGGATATTCATCCAGCGGCACCTTGTAGCGCGCAATCAGATCCTCGCGTCCCGGTTTAATAAACCACGGCGTGTACTCGGCAAAATGCTCTGATGACTCGGTGACGAAGTAGCCCAACTTTTTGAACATCTCGTAGCGCACAATGTTCTGGCAGCGTTCATTGCCGTGAATATTGGGCTTCGGCGCCTGTCCGGCGTCATAGGCCGCCAGCAATTCAGGATAGAGATCGACATAAGTCCCGTCAGCCGTTTTGCGCTCCAGTTCGAGGTAAAACGCCATGTGGTTAATGCCGGCGCAGCGGTAGCGCAGCGAGGCGGGATCGATATTCAGGTCGCGCGCCAGTTCTTCCGCCGTTCCCTGTACCGAATGGCACAGGCCGACCTGTTTGATATGCGGATAGCGGGCATACATAGCCCAGGTGTTCATCGCCATCGGGTTGACATAATTGAGCATGGTGGCCTTCGGACAGACTTCCGTCATGTCTTCGCAAATCCGCCACAGATGCGGGATGGTCCGCAGCGCGCGCATAATGCCGCCCGGCCCCAGCGTATCGGCGATCGTCTGTTCCAGGCCATGACGCTTACAAACCTCAAAATCGGTCACGGTGCAGGGTTCGTAGCCGCCAATCTGAAAGGCGACCACCACGAAATCCGCATCCTGTAGCGCCGCTTTCTGGTGGGTATGGCAGGTAATCCGGCCAGAAGCGCCCGCTGAGTCCATCAGTTTCCGTACCACAATGTGCGACTCTTCCAGCCGGGTTTCGTCAATATCCATCAGGGCGACATGCGCTGATTTTAGCGCCTCGCGGTGAAACACATCGCCGAGGATATTTTTGACGAAAATCGTAGAACCTGCGCCGATAAAGGTAATTTTGGGTGCCGTCATCATGACTCTCCAGAACAGTAGTGAACACCTTCATGGTGGCACGCGTTCCCGGTGAAAACCTCCGTCTTCCCCGATGAGCATTCCCGAAAACTCAGATCGTATGCTGACGCGCGGGAGATCTGAGTTTTTGGGACAAAATGGCGTAAAAAGCAGAGTATTCGGCCTGAAAGTCAGGCTACGCTCTACAATATCGACGGATTCTGTGTCCGGATTCCCGGTTTCCTCCCGGCTAAAGGGGCATAATTCTGATAATTCAGGAAATGGAGTGACGATGAGTACGCAAGCAATATCCCTCCTCCCGCCCGACCCGCACATGTGCAACGGCGATGAAAAGCAAACCCGTAGCCCGCTGTCGCTCTATTCCGAATATCAACGACTGGACGTTGAGCTGAGGCCACCGCACAGAATGGCCAGCAGTCACTGGCATGGGCAAGTAGAAGTGAATGTTCCGTTTGACGGCGATGTGGAGTATTTAATCAACAATGAAGTCGTGCAGATAAAGCAGGGACATATCACCCTGTTTTGGGCCTGTACGCCACACCAGCTTACCCGCCCCGGCAACTGCCGCCAGATGGCGATTTTCAGTTTGCCGATGCACCTGTTTCTCTCCTGGCCGCTGGATCGCGATCTTATCAACCACGTCACGCACGGGATGGTGGTTAAATCACTGGCGACCCAGCAGCTTAGCACCTTTGAAGTGTTGCGCTGGCAGCAGGAAACAAGCAGCCCGAATGAGCAAATTCGCCAGTTGGCGATCGATGAAATCGGCCTGATGCTTAAACGCTTTAGCCTTTCCGGCTGGCAACCCATTTTGCTCAATAAAACATCACGCACCCACAAGAATAGCGTCTCACGCCATGCGCAGTTTTACGTAAGCCAGATGCTGGGATTTATTGCCGATAACTACGATCAGGCGCTCACCATTAACGACGTCGCGGAGCATGTCAAACTCAATGCTAACTACGCGATGGGGATATTCCAGCGGGTTATGCAATTGACGATGAAGCAGTACATCACGGCGATGCGCATCAATCACGTACGTGCCTTATTGAGCGATACTGACAAAACGATCCTCGATGTCGCTCTGACTGCCGGGTTCCGATCCAGCAGCCGTTTTTACAGTACTTTTAGCAAATTTGTCGGCATGTCTCCGCAACAATATCGCAAGCTAAGCCAGCAACGACGCCAGACGATGCCCGGCTAAAGCCGGATACCACTATCAGCCAAAAAAATAATTCACCTGTCGATAAACGGCAGGTGAAATCGCTCGATATCAATAATTAACCCATTGTTTATTAAACAATAATATCAATAACTGACCATTATTCCATCACTTTACACCCCCTATTTGACGGGGTAATACTTGCCCACGTCACATTCATACGGCGGGTCGGCAAGGCGTAAATTGCACGGCCTCCACAACCGGGTAAAAGATGATGAAAGTATTAATTGTTGAAAGTGAGTTTCTGCATCAGGACACCTGGGTTGGCAACGCGGTTGAGCGTCTGGCGGATGCCTTGAGCCAACAAAATGTTACCGTCATTAAATCGACATCCTTCGATGACGGCTATGCCATCTTGTCCGCGAACGAAGCCATTGACTGTCTGATGTTTAGCTACCAAATGGAACAACCGGATGAGCACCTGAGCGTCAGGCAATTGATCGGTAAGCTTCACGAGCGTCAGCAAAACGTGCCCGTTTTCCTGTTAGGCGACAGGGAAAAAGCGACGGCATCGCTGGACCGCGACCTGCTGGAGCTTGTCGATGAATTCGCCTGGATTCTGGAAGACACCGCTGACTTTATCGCCGGACGCGCTGTTGCCGCCATGACCCGGTATCGCCAGCAACTGTTACCGCCGCTGTTTAACGCGTTGATGAAATACAGCGACATTCATGAATATTCATGGGCGGCGCCGGGACACCAGGGCGGCGTCGGTTTCACTAAAACGCCTGCCGGTCGCTTTTATCACGATTATTATGGCGAAAACCTGTTCCGCAGCGATATGGGGATTGAGCGTACCACGCTCGGTTCACTCCTCGACCATACCGGCGCGTTTGGCGAAAGCGAGAAAAACGCCGCCCGCGTATTCGGTGCTGACCGCTCCTGGTCCGTGGTTGTCGGGACCTCCGGTTCTAACCGTACTATTATGCAGGCCTGTATGACGGATAATGATGTCGTTGTACTGGATCGTAACTGCCATAAATCCATCGAGCAGGGGCTGATCCTCACTGGGGCCAAACCGGTATATATGGTGCCAAGCCGTAACCGTTACGGCATTATCGGGCCAATCTACCCGCAGGAAATGCAGCCTGAAACCTTGCAGAAAAAAATCAGCGCCAGCCCGCTGACCAAAACCAAAGCCGGACAGAAACCGTCTTACAGCGTGGTGACCAACTGTACCTATGACGGCGTATGCTATAACGCCAAAGAGGCGCAGGATCTGCTGGCAAAAACCAGCGATCGCATTCACTTCGACGAAGCATGGTACGGCTATGCGCGCTTCAACCCGATTTATTGCGATCACTACGCGATGCGCGGCGAGCCAGGCGACCATAACGGTCCGACCGTGTTTGCCACCCACTCCACGCACAAACTACTGAATGCGCTTTCACAAGCTTCCTACATTCACGTCCGTGAAGGCCGTGGCGCGGTGAATTTCTCCCGCTTCAACCAGGCATATATGATGCATGCCACCACCTCTCCGTTATATGCCATCTGCGCATCCAACGATGTGGCGGTATCGATGATGGACGGTAACAGCGGCCTGTCCCTGACTCAAGAGGTGATTGACGAAGCGGTTGATTTCCGTCAGGCGATGGCGCGTCTTTATAAAGAGTTTACCGATGAAGGCGACTGGTTCTTTAAACCGTGGAATAAAGACGTCGTCACCGATCCACAAACCGGTAAAACGTATGACTTCGCCGACGCGCCGGCAAAACTGCTGGCCACCGACCAGAACTGCTGGGTCATGCGCCCCGGAGAAACCTGGCACGGCTTTAAAGACCTGCCGGATAACTGGAGTATGCTGGACCCGATTAAAGTCAGTATCCTGGCGCCGGGTATGGGCGACGATGGCGAACTGGAAGCATCCGGCGTACCTGCTGCGCTGGTCACAGCATGGCTTGGCCGCCACGGTATCGTGCCGACCCGCACCACCGACTTCCAGATTATGTTCCTGTTCTCTATGGGGGTAACTCGCGGGAAATGGGGAACGCTGATCAACACGCTGTGCTCCTTCAAACATCATTACGACGCGAATACGCCGCTGGCGCAGGTGATGCCGGAACTGGTGCAGGATTATCCTGACACTTACGCGAACATGGGTATTCATGACCTGGGCGATAAAATGTTTGCCTGGCTACGTGAAAATAACCCGGGCGCCCGTCTCAACGCCGCCTATTCCACCCTGCCGGTTGCGGAGATTACCCCGCGCGACGCCTACAACGCGATTGTGAACAACAATATTGAAATGGTGGCGATTGAAAATCTACCGGGTCGCATTGCGGCGAACTCCGTTATTCCTTACCCGCCAGGAATCCCGATGCTGCTCTCCGGCGAAAACTTTGGCGATGAAAATAGTCCGCAGGTGGGTTACTTACGCTCACTGCAATCCTGGGATCATCACTTCCCTGGCTTTGAGCATGAAACCGAAGGCACGGAAATTATTGATGGCGTATATCACGTTATGTGCGTGAAAGCCTAATCACAAAGAGTCTTTTTTTTGAGGATGGCATGTATTCCCTGAGTATTGCTGCAAAACAATAATACTGTCATACCTTTTTGCGCGGGCCCCATCCCGCGCTTTTTTTATACAAAAATGACAAGTTGCCACTCGCGTACAACTTTTTGTACACCCTAATTCATCGTACAAATATTGTAATATTATTCAGGAAAGTTATTTTAGTGCAGTTTCAATTCATCACACAATTGACTCAGTCCCCGTTATCTCTCCCGTTTGGCGAGATCCGGTATTTTATGTTCATATTCCAGGAGTTCGGGTATGAGGATTTGCAGCAACGAACCTTGCATAGTGTTATTAACCGAAAAAGATACATGGTTACGAGTAAATGGTAAGGAGCCAATCAGTTTAAAAGCGAATCATATGGCCATTCTGGCTTGTGAAAATAACGTTATTGACATTTCATCATTAAATAGCGTGCTAGTAATACAAGTGAGTCGCAATAATATTAAAGACTATTTACAATTCCTGAATAAAGATCTCTCACACCTTCCCGTCTGGCAACGCAACGCCGATCCCTTATTGACTGCCAACTGTCTGACGCCGGATATCTTCAGGGTCGCTGCCCGCTACAGCGCGATGGAAGCACCGGATGAAATTGTGAGTGAACGTACCCGTGCGCTCCTTTTCACCGTTTTATCCCGCTTTCTTGACCACAAAAAATTTATTTCTTTGTTAATGCACATGCTGCGCAGCCGCATCAGTGACAGCGTTTACCACATCATTCAGAGCGATATTCATAAAGACTGGAATCTGAGCGCCGTTGCCAGTTGCCTGTGCCTGAGTCCAAGCTTGTTAAAGAAAAAGCTCAAAAACGAGAATACCAGTTATAGCCAAATAATCACGACCTGCCGAATGCGTTATGCCGTAAACCAATTATTAATGGACGGGAAGAATATCTCTCAAGTCTCACAGCTGTGTGGGTATAACAGCACATCGTACTTTATTTCCGTGTTTAAAGAGTTTTATGGTATGACCCCCCTGCATTATGTTAGCCAACATCGGGAACGATCGGCTGCCTAATTTTTCTACACTCAACGATAAGACACGATAATAACAGCATTGGCGATAACCCGTCTCCGACATAATTCAGCGGCATTCTGAGGGGGTATGATACGACGTAATTTATCGTAACGAAGTCACCTTTTCAGGAGTCCAAATTATGTCTTCGGATGCTGATGCTCACAAAGTGGGCCTAATCCCCGTCACCTTAATGGTATCGGGGAATATTATGGGTTCAGGGGTATTCTTACTCCCTGCCAACCTGGCGGCCACTGGCGGGATTGCAATCTACGGATGGCTGGTCACTATCATCGGCGCCCTGGCGCTGTCGATGGTTTATGCCAAAATGTCGTCCTTAGATCCCAGTCCCGGCGGTTCCTATGCCTACGCACGTCGCTGCTTCGGGCCGTTTTTGGGCTATCAAACGAACGTGCTGTACTGGCTGGCATGCTGGATCGGTAATATCGCGATGGTCGTTATCGGCGTCGGCTATCTGAGCTATTTCTTCCCGATTCTGAAAGATCCGCTGGTATTAACGCTTACCTGCGTCGCGGTGCTGTGGATTTTTGTTCTGCTGAACATCGTCGGGCCGAAAATGATTACCCGCGTACAGGCCGTCGCCACCGTACTGGCGCTGGTGCCTATCGTAGGGATTGCGGTCTTCGGCTGGTTCTGGTTTAAAGGCGAAACCTATATGGCGGCCTGGAACGTGAGCGGCATGAATACCTTCGGCGCAATTCAAAGCACGTTGAACGTTACGCTGTGGTCATTCATCGGGGTAGAAAGCGCCTCCGTTGCGGCCGGGGTGGTCAAAAACCCGAAACGCAATGTGCCTATCGCCACCATCGGCGGGGTACTGATCGCCGCCGTCTGCTATGTACTCTCCACAACGGCGATTATGGGGATGATCCCCAACGCGGCGCTGCGTGTGTCGGCATCGCCTTTCGGTGACGCGGCGCGTATGGCGCTGGGCGATACCGCAGGGGCTATTGTTTCCTTCTGTGCGGCAGCGGGTTGCCTGGGCTCTCTCGGCGGCTGGACGCTGCTTGCCGGTCAAACCGCAAAAGCGGCGGCGGACGATGGTCTCTTCCCGCCGATCTTCGCGCGGGTTAATAAAGCCGGTACGCCAGTGGCTGGGTTGCTTATCGTCGGCGTGCTGATGACTATCTTCCAGTTCAGCAGTATGTCGCCGAACGCCGCGAAAGAGTTTGGTCTGGTCTCTTCCGTGTCGGTTATCTTCACCCTGGTGCCTTATCTTTACACCTGTGCCGCGCTGTTGCTGTTGGGCCACGGTCACTTTGGTAAAGCGCGCCCGCTGTATCTGCTGATCACCTTCGTCGCGTTTGTGTATTGCATCTGGGCGGTCATTGGTTCCGGCGCCAAAGAAGTGATGTGGTCGTTCGTCACGTTGATGGTGATCACCGCGCTGTATGCGTTGAACTACAACCGCATTCACAAAAACCCGTATCCGCTGGATGCGCCGGTTAAACAGGATTGACCACGTGTAGTTAATGTTATCGCAACAGGCCGGATAGCGCAGGTTATCCGGCCACCACCAACATTAAGTTCTTAAGGTTCACTTAATTTTACTTTGTCACGATTAGCGTCACCGAATCGATGGACGCATCAACATGTTAAAGCGCTTTCTTAAAAGACCTGTTCTTGGGCAAATCGCCTGGCTTCTGCTTTTTTCCTTTTATATTGCCGTCTGCCTGAACATTGCGTTCTACAAGCAAGTACTACAAGACCTACCGTTAAACTCGCTGCGCAATGTGCTGGTGTTTATTTCCATGCCGGTCGTCGCGTTTAGCGTGGTCAATAGTGTGCTGACGCTGGCCTCATTTATTTGGCTAAACCGACTGCTGGCCTGCGTTTTTATTCTGGTCGGCGCTGCCGCGCAGTATTTTATTTTGACTTACGGCATCATCATCGATCGCTCCATGATCGCCAATATGATGGATACCACGCCCGCAGAAACCTTTGCGCTGATGACGCCGAGAATGGTGCTGACGCTGGGATTAAGCGGCGTTCTGGCAGCCGTGATTGCCTTCTGGGTCAAAATCCGTCCGGCGACGCCGCGCTTACGTAGCGGGCTTTACCGCCTGGCCAGCGTCCTGATCTCTATTTTATTAGTTATTCTGGTCGCCGCCTTTTTCTATAAAGATTACGCCTCGCTATTTCGAAATAATAAACAGTTGATCAAAGCGTTAAGCCCATCGAACAGTATTGTCGCCAGTTGGTCATGGTATTCGCATCAACGGCTGGCGAATTTGCCGCTGGTACGCATTGGCGAGGATGCCCATCGCAATCCATTAATGCTGAAAGGCGATCGCAAAAACCTGACGATTCTTATCGTTGGCGAAACCTCGCGCGGCGATGATTTCTCTCTTGGCGGCTATCCGCGCGACACCAATCCGCGGCTGGCGAAAGACGATGTGATCTACTTCCCGCATACCACCTCTTGCGGTACGGCGACCGCGATCTCCGTTCCCTGCATGTTTTCTGATATGCCGCGCAAACATTATGACGAAGAGCTGGCGCATCACCAGGAAGGGCTGCTGGATATTATCCAGCGCGCGGGGATTAACGTACTGTGGAATGATAATGACGGCGGCTGTAAAGGCGCATGCGATCGCGTTCCGCATCAAAATGTCACCGAGCTAAACCTGCCCGGACAATGTATCGACGGCGAGTGCTACGATGAGGTGTTATTTCACGGTCTGGAAGACTATATCGACCATTTGAAAGGCGATGGCGTTATTGTATTACATACCATCGGCAGCCACGGCCCAACCTATTACAACCGTTATCCACCGCAGTTTAAAAAATTTACCCCAACCTGTGACACTAACGAAATTCAGAACTGTTCCCAACAGCAGTTGATCAACACCTATGATAATACCGTGCTGTACGTGGACTATATTGTAGATAAAGCCATTAACCTGCTGAAATCTCATCAGGATAAATTCACAACCAGCCTGGTCTATCTTTCCGATCACGGCGAATCATTGGGTGAAAATGGCGTTTATTTACACGGTCTGCCGTATTCCATTGCGCCGGATACGCAAAAACATGTCCCGATGCTCATTTGGCTTTCTAAAGATTATCAACAGCGTTATCAGGTGGATCAGGCCTGCCTGCAAAAACGGGCGAGCACGCTGGATTATTCACAGGACAATCTTTTCTCAACCATGCTGGGATTAACCGGCGTACAAACGACGTATTACCAGGCCGCAGATGATATTCTGCAACCGTGCAGGAGACTAAGCGAATGAAGATACTGATTGTTGAAGACGACACGCTATTATTACAGGGGTTAATACTCGCCGCGCAAACCGAAGGCTATGCGTGTGATGGCGTTTCGACAGCGCGTGCCGCCGAGCATAGTCTGGAGTCTGGTCATTACAGTCTGATGGTGCTGGATTTAGGGCTGCCCGATGAGGATGGCCTGCATTTCCTGACGCGAATCCGACAGAAAAAATATACCCTGCCGGTACTCATTCTGACCGCCCGCGATACGCTCAACGATCGCATTAGCGGGCTGGATGTCGGCGCAGATGATTATCTGGTTAAACCCTTCGCCCTGGAGGAGTTGCACGCCCGCATCCGCGCGCTGCTGCGCCGCCATAATAACCAGGGTGAAAGTGAACTGACGGTTGGCAATCTGACGCTCAATATAGGCCGCCATCAGGCATGGAGGGATGGACAGGAACTGACCCTGACGCCTAAGGAGTACGCGCTGCTCTCACGATTGATGCTCAAGGCAGGCAGCCCAGTGCACCGGGAAATTCTTTATAACGATATCTACAACTGGGATAACGAACCCTCGACCAACACTCTGGAAGTGCATATACATAATTTGCGCGACAAAGTCGGCAAGTCGCGCATTCGCACGGTTCGCGGGTTTGGCTACATGCTGGTTGCCACTGAGGAAAGCTAAGTGAGCCTGATGCGTTTTCAGCGAAGAGCGATGACCCTTCGCCAGCGTTTAACGCTGACAATTGGACTTATTCTGCTGGTGTTCCAGTTAATCAGTACCTTTTGGTTATGGCATGAAAGCACTGAGCAAATCCAACTGTTCGAGCAGGCGCTGCGGGATAATCGCAACAACGATCGCCATATCATGCACGAAATTCGCGAGGCGGTCGCCAGCCTGATCGTCCCCAGCATATTTATGGTTAGCCTGACGCTGCTGGCTTGCTACCAGGCGGTACGACGTATTACCCGCCCGCTCGCCGAACTGCAAAAAGAGCTGGAAGCGCGGACGGCGGATAATTTGGTGCCGATCGCCATTCACAGCTCCACGCTTGAGGTTGAGTCCGTCGTCTCGGCGATCAATCAACTGGTTACGCGTTTGACCACCACGCTCGACAATGAACGCCTTTTTACCGCCGATGTGGCCCATGAGCTACGCACGCCGCTGTCGGGGGTGCGTTTGCATCTGGAATTATTGTCAAAAACCCACAATGTTGATGTCGCGCCGCTTATCGCCCGTCTTGACCAGATGATGGATAGCGTCTCCCAGCTTCTGCAACTGGCGCGCGTGGGCCAGTCATTCTCTTCCGGGAATTATCAGGAAGTAAAACTGCTGGAAGATGTGATCCTCCCCTCCTACGATGAGCTGAACACTATGCTGGAAACGCGCCAGCAAACTCTGTTGCTGCCGGAAAGCGCGGCGGACGTGGTGGTGCGCGGTGACGCAACGTTACTGCGTATGCTGCTGCGAAATCTGGTGGAAAACGCGCATCGCTATAGCCCTGAAGGAACCCATATCACTATCCACATTAGCGCCGACCCCGACGCTATTATGGCGGTCGAAGACGAGGGTCCGGGTATTGATGAAAGCAAATGCGGGAAGCTAAGCGAAGCGTTCGTGCGGATGGACAGCCGTTATGGCGGAATTGGCCTGGGGCTGAGTATCGTCAGCCGCATCACCCAGCTACATCAGGGACAGTTTTTCCTGCAAAACCGTACGAAAAGAACAGGCACCCGTGCCTGGGTGCTGTTGAAAAAGGCATAACAGGCGTTTAATACGTCGTGACCCACACATAGATAAAACTGCTGACAATCAGCACACTACACAGGGTCGTCAAACTTTTATAAATATAGCTTTTCATGACGCTCTCCTCCAAAGGTATGGAGGAGAGTATGCCCGCGAGAGATTAAGCGAACCTTAAGCGCGAAATTTATTCATCGATACGCGGATGTTGCTGTACCAGACGCGAACGTTTGACCTGCAGCTCCGCAATTTCCTGATCGATGTCGTCGATTTTCTGCTCAATATTATCGTAATGCTCGCCCAGAATTTCCTTCGCTTCCTGGATGTCCGACGCCGCTGGCGTTGCGCCTTTTAACGGACGATTGGCCGTTTCTTTCATGGAAATACCGGTAATCAAGCCTATCACCGCGATGACCATCAAATAATACGCCGGCATCATCAGATCCTGCGAGCTTTCCACCAGCCAGGCCGCCAGCGTTGGCGTCAGACCAGCAATCAATACAGAGATATTAAAAGCCGCCGCCAGCGCGCTGTAACGAATATGCGTCGGAAACATCGCCGGCAATGTCGAGGCCATCACCCCGGTAAAGCAGTTCAGAATCACCGCCAGCATCAACAAACCGGCAAAAATCAGGCCAATAACGTTACTGTTAATCAGGATAAAGGCCGGGATCGCCAGCGCGAACAGCGCAATGCTGCCCATAATCACAAACGGACGACGACCGAAACGGTCGCTCAGCAGCCCCATCACCGGCTGCACAAACAGCATCCCGATCATAATGGCGATGATAATCAACACGCCGTGATCTTCAGAATAGTGCAGGTTATGCGACAGGTAGCTCGGCATGTAGGTGAGCAGCATGTAGTAGGTCACGTTGGTGGCAATCACCAGACCGATACATGACAACAGGCTACGCCAGTGTTTGGTGGCAATCTCTTTAAAGGAGACTTTCGGCCCATCCTGCAGCCCTTCGCGGTCGCCCTGCTCCAGTTTATCCACGTGCTGCTGAAACGCTGGCGTCTCTTCCAGCGCATGGCGTAAGTAGAGACCAATAATTCCCAATGGCAGGGCGATAAAGAACGGAATACGCCAGCCCCACTCCAGGAAATTCTCCTCGCCGACAATCGTTGAGATTAAGACCACCACGCCCGCGCCCAGCACGAACCCGGCGATGGAACCAAAATCCAGCCAGCTTCCCATAAATCCGCGTTTACGATCCGGCGAATATTCCGCGACAAAGATCGACGCGCCGGTATATTCCCCGCCAACCGAGAAGCCCTGCGCCATTTTACACAACAACAACAGTATTGGCGCCCAGATACCGATCGTCGCGTAAGAGGGGATTAACCCGATACAGAAGGTACTGATCGACATAATCACAATCGTGATCGCCAGGATCTTCTGGCGCCCGTATTTATCGCCGAGCATACCAAAGAATAACCCGCCGAGCGGACGAATCAGGAAGGGAACGGAAAACGTGGCCAGCGCGGCAATCATCTGGACGCTGGGATCGGCGCCGGGGAAAAAGACTTTACCCAACGCGTAGGCAACAAATCCATAAACACCAAAATCAAACCACTCCATCGCGTTGCCCAGCGAGGCGGCGGTAATTGCTTTGCGAAGTTTACCATCATCAATGATGGTCACATCGCCCAGTGTAATCGGTTTTATTTTTTTCCTTTTCAGCATAGCTGTCCTCATAGGCTAAGCCCTGTAGCGCTATATACGGCGGGCACTGGCATACCGCGCCAGCGTCGCCGTCGAGCGGAGGGAGGGGCGCGAACGCTCTCCCTCATACAAGCGTAGCAGGTTTACTTACACTGTCCGGTTACGGACTGTACAACCGAACCTGTTGACGCCTGAATGGGCAGTTAATGACCTTTTTACCCTAACAGGGTTTAAATATGTGATCAACTTCACACATATATGTCAATTCGGTCAAAAGGTGTAAATAAGGACGCCCTAATGCGCTGTGGTGACAGTAAAAAAGCGGTTATTCGAGTGTAAACCATTGCTGACTGGCGTGGCGCAGTCCCTTTTATAAAAGCGGCAATAGTCCCGACAACGCTAAGGATTTTGTGTATAATTGCGGCCTTTTTCGGCGATCTGCCATTTTTGGGCGCGTTTGCCCCCGCTGACTTTTTGAGGATACCAACATGTCATTACCCCACTGCCCGCAATGTAACTCCGAATATACCTACGAAGATAACGGCATGTTCATCTGCCCGGAATGCGCTCACGAATGGAACGATGCGGAACCCGCTCAGGAGAGCGATGAGCTGATTGTCAAAGACGCCAACGGCAACCTGCTGGCGGACGGCGATAGCGTCACCATCGTAAAAGATCTGAAAGTAAAAGGCAGCTCTTCCATGCTGAAAATCGGCACCAAAGTGAAGAACATTCGTCTGGTTGAAGGCGACCATAACATCGACTGCAAAATCGATGGTTTTGGCCCGATGAAACTGAAATCCGAGTTTGTGAAAAAGAACTGATTTACCGTGTCATTGCCCGGTAGCGCCTGCTTACCGGGCCTGAGCGGCCCTGCCACCGACAATATTGTGCCAATTTCGAACTACACTTAACGAGCATCTCTTACCTGAGGTAACCATCATGCCGTTAAGTTCCTATCTCTCTTTTGCCGGCAACTGTGCCGACGCCATCGCGTATTATCAACAAACGTTAGGCGCAGAACTGCTTTATAAACTCAGCTTCGGTGAAATGCCCCCCTCAGCGGCGGATAACGAAGAGGGCTGCCCGTCAGGAGTGCGCTTTCCCGATACTGCTATCGCCCACGCCAACATGCGCATTGCCGGCAGCGATATCATGATGAGTGATGCCAGCGCGTCGGGAACGGCGCATTATTCCGGCTTTACGCTGGTGCTTGATACCCAGGATGTAGCAGAAGGGAAGCGCTGGTTTGATAACCTTGCCGCACAAGGGCAAATCGAAATGGACTGGCAGGAGACCTTCTGGGCGCAGGGTTTCGGCAAGGTCAGCGATCGTTTCGGTGTGCCGTGGATGATTAACGTGGTTAAACATCAGCCTGCCACCTAACTCCCCGGGAGGCTCGCCCTCCCCCTTGCCATCAGATTGAGCTTTGGCTGCACGTTATCCGCCGTTTAACTGCCATAGAATAAATAATGACGGTAGTTTGTTACAGTCTGTCGAAAGATGGTTGATCCTGATGAAGCGTCGGGAGGACATTATGTCAGTCTGTGAATTACGCCACGCGACAACAGAGGATACCGATTCTGTTTACGCGCTTATCTGTGAGTTACTTAAAAATGAGCTTGATTATCAGGCTTTCAGAGATGGGTTCGCCGCTAATTTACTGGACCCCAACGTTCATTATCGTTTAGCGCTGCGCAACGGAGAGATAGTCGGCATGATCAGCCTGCATATGCAGTTTCATCTCCATCATGCCAACTGGATTGGCGAAATTCAGGAGCTGGTGGTATTACCGCAGATGCGGGGACAAAAAGTTGGCAGTCAGCTTCTGGCCTGGGCAGAAGAAGAAGCACGTCAGGCGGGCGCCGAGCTAACGGAGCTTTCCACAAATATTAAACGCCGCGATGCACACCGTTTTTATCTTCGCGAAGGTTACAAGCAAAGTCATTTTCGGTTTACGAAAGCATTGTGATCTGGCAGCCGTCATCGGGAGATAAGACATAACGTAATCAACCGTCACCGGGTGAAGTAGCGGAGCCATCTTAATTCTACTGTCGGCAAGCCTGGATAAAGGTTAAACGAGCTGACTCGCTTCTTTAACAAAAATGGCCCTTTTAAGTTGTAGAAATGTAAATTTATTGTCAACGAACTACACTTTTCTCTTTGGCATCACCGGGAGGGTTGCCTGAAAATCCCGGGATGAGGTTTTCTTAGAAGGACAGTGACGTTATGTTCGCAGCAATCATTATCGGTATTTTTATTATCAGCGTCATTTATGCGCATTCACGCGGTGTGGAAAAACAAAAACTTTCCCGTCAACTCTTTGATCACTCGACGTTTATGGCTCCGATCAATATGTTCATGACTCGCTTCTCAACGTTACCGGCAAAGCAGCCGTACTTTGATACCACGGCATTTCCAGAGCTGCAGAAGCTGACGGAAAACTGGCAGGTGATTCGTGAAGAGGCGCTACGGCTTCAGCATCACATAAAAGCCGCGCAGGCCAATAACGACGCCGGATTCAACACCTTTTTCAAGCGCGGCTGGAAACGGTTTTACCTTAAATGGTATTCCGATGCCCACCCGTCGGCGGAAACGTTATGCCCGATAACGACAAAGCTGGTCAACAGCATCCCCTCTATTAAAGCGGCGATGTTCGCCGAGTTGCCTCCCGGAGCCTATCTGGGAAAACATCGCGACCCCTATGCCGGTTCAGTACGTTACCATCTTGGATTAAGCACACCGAATGACGACCGCTGTTTTATTGAAGTTGATCGACAGCGCCATAGCTGGCGCGACGGCGAAGCCGTCATCTTCGACGAAACCTACGTTCATTGGGCGGAAAATAAAACTGAGCAGACGCGTATTATCCTCTTTTGCGATATTGAGCGCCCAATGAAATGGCGCTGGGCGCAGAACGTAAACCACTGGGTCGGCGCATCGTTGATGTCCGCCGCCAGTTCGCCAAACGACGAGAACGATCGCACCGGTGCGATTAATCGCATCTTTAAATACGTTCACGCAGCACGCGATGCCGGGCAACGGCTGAAAAAGAAAAACCGCACTCTCTATTACGCGCTGAAATATCTCGTTATTGCCGCTATTTTTGCCGCGATAATCCTTTTCAGCCTCCTCTGAAGCCGGGCCGCGGTATGGAACTGCCTGCCGCGGCCTGTTCTATCCTGGCGTTAGTCTCAAAGCGTTCCCTGGCCTTGAGTCTATCCATCCGGATAATTTATTAAAAACCCCCACTTCAGGCAGAGCAGATTGCCGGATGGCGGCTCCGCCCTATCTGGCCTGCGCTCCGCGTTTCTCCCCATAATAAATGTCATGTGGCATTTTCTTTCGACACGTCAAAACTGACGATAGCCTGTTTTTCGTCAGGGTTTTGAACAAAATTCGCCCGTAATATCAGGGAAAGCCCATACTAAAAAAGTGGCATAAAACATGCATACTGAGGGCGACAGCGCGTATGCGCGATTTGATTAACTGGAGCGAAACCGATGAAAAAAGTCGTCACGGTTTGCCCGTATTGCGCATCAGGTTGCAAAATCAATCTGGTGGTCGATAACGGCAAAATCGTCCGGGCTGAGGCGGCGCAGGGGAAAACCAACCAGGGTACCCTGTGTCTGAAGGGCTACTACGGCTGGGATTTTATTAATGATACCCAGATCCTGACCCCGCGCCTGAAAACCCCAATGATCCGTCGCCAGCGTGGCGGCAAACTGGAATCTGTTTCCTGGGATGAAGCGCTCAATTACGTCGCTGAACGTTTGAGCGCCATCAAAGCGAAGTACGGTCCGGATGCAATCCAGACAACCGGCTCCTCTCGCGGTACCGGAAATGAAACCAACTATGTAATGCAAAAATTCGCACGCGCCGTTATTGGTACCAATAACGTTGACTGCTGCGCTCGCGTCTGACACGGCCCATCGGTTGCAGGTCTGCACCAATCGGTCGGTAACGGCGCAATGAGTAATGCGATTAACGAAATTGATAACACTGATTTAGTGTTCGTCTTCGGGTATAACCCGGCGGATTCCCACCCTATCGTGGCGAATCATGTGATTAACGCTAAACGCAACGGGGCGAAAATTATCGTCTGCGATCCGCGCAAAATTGAAACTGCGCGCATCGCTGACATGCATATCGCGTTGAAAAACGGCTCGAATATCGCGCTGCTCAACGCCATGGGGCATGTCATTATTGAAGAAAACCTGTACGACAAAGCGTTTGTCGCCAGCCGTACCGAAGGTTTTGAAGAGTACAGTAAGATTGTCGAAGGCTATACGCCGGAGTCCGTCGAAGAGATCACTGGCGTGAGCGCACAGGAAATTCGTCAGGCGGCGCGGATGTATGCCAGCGCGAAAAGCGCAGCGATCTTGTGGGGTATGGGCGTCACCCAGTTCTATCAGGGTGTGGAAACCGTGCGTTCACTGACCAGCCTCGCGATGCTGACCGGCAACCTCGGCAAGCCAAGCGCGGGCGTTAACCCGGTTCGCGGCCAGAACAACGTTCAGGGTGCGTGCGATATGGGCGCGCTGCCGGATACTTATCCGGGCTACCAGTACGTTAAGTTCCCGGAAAACCGCGAGAAGTTCGCTAAAGCCTGGGGCGTAGAAAGTCTGCCTGCGCATACCGGCTATCGCATCAGCGAGCTGCCGCACCGTGCGGCGCATGGCGAAGTGCGCGCGGCGTACATTATGGGTGAAGATCCGCTGCAAACCGATGCGGAACTCTCTGCAGTACGTAAAGCGTTTGAGGATCTGGAACTGGTCATCGTGCAGGATATCTTCATGACCAAAACCGCGTCGGCGGCGGATGTGATTTTACCCTCCACCTCCTGGGGCGAGCATGAAGGCGTCTTCTCTGCGGCTGACCGTGGCTTCCAGCGCTTCTTTAAAGCCGTTGAACCGAAGTGGGACCTGAAAACCGACTGGCAGATTATCAGTGAAATCGCCACCCGGATGGGCTATCCGATGCACTACAACAACACCCAGGAGATCTGGGATGAGTTGCGTCATCTGTGCCCGGATTTCTACGGCGCCACTTACGAGAAAATGGGCGAGCTGGGCTATATCCAGTGGCCGTGCCGCGACACGTCGGATGCCGATCAGGGAACCTCGTACCTCTTTAAAGAGAAGTTCGATACCCCCAACGGTCTGGCGCAGTTCTTCACCTGCGACTGGGTAGCGCCTATCGATAAACTCACCGAAGAGTACCCGATGGTACTGTCGACGGTGCGCGAAGTCGGTCACTACTCCTGCCGCTCAATGACCGGTAACTGTGCGGCGCTGGCCGCGCTGGCCGATGAACCGGGCTATGCGCAAATCAATACCGCCGACGCCGCGCGTCTGGGCATTGAAGATGAAGCGCTGGTGTGGGTTCATTCGCGCAAAGGCAAAATCATCACCCGCGCGCAGGTCAGCGATCGCCCGAACAAAGGGGCGATTTACATGACCTACCAGTGGTGGATTGGCGCCTGTAACGAGCTGGTGACTGAAAACCTCAGCCCGATTACCAAAACGCCGGAGTACAAATACTGCGCCGTACGCGTTGAGCCGATCGCCGATCAGCGAGCCGCCGAGCAGTATGTGATTGATGAGTACAACAAGCTGAAAACCCGCCTGCGCGAAAGCGCAATGGGTTGATCTGCCGGATGGCGGCATCAGAATGCTTTATTCGGCCTGCGTCTACTGTAGGCCTGATAAGATGCATTAGCATCGCCATCAGGCATTTTCCCTATAACAGCCTCCGCCCGGAGGCTGTTTTTTTATCCATACGATCTCTTTATACTGTCCTTTCCGTACCCTAAATAAAATTCAAAATGAAACTACTTCTTGCATTGATGTTGTTTATGACATTCTTTGCCCATGCCGCAGATCCTGAGCCGGGTAGCCAGTATTTGCAGGCAGCAGAGGCAGGTGACAGACGCGCGCAATATTTTCTGGCCGACAGTTGGTTGAGCTATGGCGATTTGAACAAAGCTGAATACTGGGCGCAAAAAGCCGCCGACAGTGGCGACGCCGACGCCTGCGCGCTACTGGCGCAAATCAAAATCACTAATCCGGTAAGCCTGGATTATCCCGACGCGAAAAAGCTGGCTGAAAAGGCGGCTAACGCGGGCAGTAAAGCGGGCGAAATTACGCTGGCGCGGATCCTGGTCAACACCCAGGCCGGGCGCCCGGACTACCCAAAAGCCATCTCGCTGCTGCAAAAGGCCTCTGAAGATCTGGATAACGACTCCGCGGTGGATGCGCAAATGTTGCTTGGCCTGATTTACGCCAACGGCGTGGGCATTGCCGCCGATGATGAAAAAGCCGCCTGGTATTTCAAACGCAGTTCCGCCATTTCCCGTACCGGCTATTCAGAATACTGGGCGGGAATGATGTTTTTAAACGGTGAACCGGGCTTTATTGAAAAGAACAAGCAGAAGGCGTTGCACTGGTTGAATCTAAGCTGTCTGGAAGGGTTTGATACCGGTTGCGAAGAGTTCGAAACGCTAACAAATGGCTGATGTTTATTGTCGGATGAACGTAGTCGTTGTAGGCCTGATAAGCGTAGCGCCATCAGGCAACCCGGAGCAGGTTGCCGGATGGCAGCGTGAACGCCTTATCCGGCCTACATTCTCTTTCGCTGTAGGCCGGATAAGCAAAGCGCCATCCGGCAATCCGTTATTGGGCGGTCTTATCAAATTTGCCCAGCACGTCGCGCTCGTAGGCCAGCGCTTTTTTGCGGTCAAACTTGTGTTCCCACTTGGCGATCACCAGCACCGCCAGCGCATTCCCCACCACATTTAGCGCAGTACGCGCCATGTCGAGGATACGGTCGACACCGGCGATAAACGCCAGCCCTTCCAGCGGAATGCCCACGCTGCCCAGCGTCGCCAGTAACACCACGAAGGAAACGCCAGGCACGCCGGCAATCCCTTTCGACGTCACCATCAGCGTCAGCACCAGTACAATTTCCTGCCACAGCGACAGGTCGATACCGTATAGCTGCGCGATAAAAATGGCGGCGATGCTCTGGTATAACGTGGAGCCGTCGAGGTTAAATGAGTAACCGGTCGGTACCACGAAACTGGTGATAGAGGCTGGCGCGCCGTAAGCTTCCATCTTCTCGATAATGCGCGGCAGTACGCTCTCGGAGCTGGCGGTCGAGTACGCCAGAATCAATTCATCTTTCAGAATGCGAATCAGAATCCAGATACTTAACCCGCACAGGCGCGCCACGATGCCCAGCACTACAAGCGCAAAGAAGATAATGGCAAAGTGTACCAGCAGCACCAGTTTCGCCAGCGGCCACAGCGACGCGAAACCAAAATTCGCCACCGTGACGGCGATCAGCGCAAAAACGCCCACTGGCGCATAGCGCATCACCATATGGGTGACTTTAAACATGGTTTCAGAGATGGAACGAAATACCGTCACCAGCGGTTCGCGGTGCGTTGCCGGCAGGGACGACAACCCCAGCCCAAACAGGACCGAGAAAAAGATAATTGGCAGCATATCCCCTTTGGCCATCGATGCGATGATATTGGTCGGCACCAGCGACAGTATCGTCCCCATCAGCCCATGCGCATGACTTTGTACTTCCGCCGTGGTGTTCTGGTATTTCGAAATATCGACGGTCGCCAGTTGCGACATATCAATGCCTGAGCCTGGCTGAAAGACATTCGCCAGCGTAATGCCGAGGATAATCGCCACCGTGGTGATCAGTTCAAAATAGAGAATGGTTTTGGCGCCGATACGGCCTAGCTGTTTCGCATCGCCAACGCCGGCGATGCCGACAATCAGAGTCGAGATCACGATCGGCACGACGATCATTTTAATCAGGTGGATAAAGATATCGCCAGCAGGCGACAGCAGGTTGGCAATCAGCCATTCACGACTGTCACTGTGATAATGCAGATAGCTGCCCAACAGAATGCCCAGCACCATAGCCAGCAAAATTTGCCAGGCCAGGCTGACTTTCAAATTTTTCATAACAACAGACTTCCTCGATGAAGCGTTGCTCTCCGCCGAAAGCATGAGAGCAATACATACTGAAAGGGTATGATTTGTGTTGCGTTGGTTTGTAGAGTTTTTTAACGCGCATAATCAGTATCATTTGCATAGCGTCTTGCGCAACCCTTTCATAACAGGGCTTTTGGCTGTTTTTATGCATAATAACGCGAGTTTATGGCGTTAATGATGAATAACTATTTGTTATGGAAAGTTTTTTACTTCGTCAAAAACGAATAATACACTGAGGTAATTAATTTTTACTTGTGTCTCATTCGCCGTTTTTTTAAACAGCACACATGACAAAAGTCACAAAAAAGAAAAAATTATTTCTGCCGATTTTGTAACAATTTAGCCAAATTAATGGCCTCTATCAGCTGCGCGCGGTTCACTCGCGGCGAGTTAGCATCCAGTAAGGTCTGCCACAGCGACACGGCTTGCGCATAATCCGCCTGCATAAACGCATCCGCCGCCAGCAGCATCCGCGCGGTCACTTCTGTCGCATCCAGCGCTAACGCTTTATTAATCATTTCACGCGTCGCAGGCGTCATATGTTGCCCGGCCTGGTAATACAGCACCGTTGCCAGCGCGGCGAAAAGCTGCGCGTTATCGCCTCGCAGACGCAACGCCTGACGATATGCCAGCAGCGCATTGTCATACGCATTGCGATAGAGATAATACTCGCCCAGCCGCGCCCATTGCTCGCTATCCTGCGGATTGGCGCGGATTTTTTCTTGCAGCCTGGAAAGCTGCGCCTCTGGCGTTTGCGGGCTCGTAAAGTCACGTAGCGGATCGGCCAGACGCTGTTGCTCGCTACGCACAGCCTGCCATTTCGGCGTCAACAGATAGCCGCCGATACAGACAGCCACCATCAACACCGCCGCAGCCGCCAGACGCTTTACGGGCATGGGACGTAACGGCGCAGTGGAGTGTTCAGACTGGCTCATTGTTCTCCCTCTTCTGCGTGCTGACGCTTTCTCACCCGCCAGACTACCACGCCCACCAGCAATAACAGCAGGTACGGCAGCGCCCACAACAGTAGCGTTTGCTCATTCAACGGCGGGTTGTAGCGTACGAAATCACCATAACGGTCGGTCATCCAGGCGGTGATTTCCGCTTCGCTTTTACCTTCGGCCACCATGCTGTAAACCTGATGGCGCATACTGACCGCCACGGGCGCATTGGATTCCAGCAAATTCTGGTTCTGACACTGCGGACAGCGCAGTTGACCGGCAATAGACAGCGCTTTTTCCTGCTGTTGCGGATTGTCAAAGCGCCAGGTATCCACCACCTGGGCGTGGGTGCTAAAAGGCAGAAAAATCAGAAAAGCCACAAGTAACATCGTCTTGCCGGATGGCGGCGTAAACGCCTTATCCGGCCTACCATGCTTTTCACTCGTAGGCCTGATAAGCGCAGCGCCATCAGGCAATAACTCAGGATGCTTCCTCCCCCGCCATCCGCTCAGCAGCGCGCCAAACACCATCAACAATCCCCCTCCCCAGATCCAGCGCACGCCGGTCTGCACGTATAAGCGCATGGCGTAACGATCCGGTCCGGTTTTTTCGCCCATCACCGCGTACCAGTCATGTAGCAGGTTCCAGTGAATCCCCGGCTCCATCATCTGTTGACGACGCGCGGCATAGAAGCGCCTTTCAGGCTGCAGGCTGCCAATGCGTTTTTCATTCCGCCACAACGTGATCCGCGCTTTTTCACTGGTGTAGTTGCCTTTGGCCTCCAGATCCAGACGCTCGAAACGAAAGGTATAGCCCGCCAGTACCACCTGCTGACCGGGGCTGAGGTTAAGACTGATTTCATGCCGACTGCCGCTGGAAACCATGATCCCGGCGGCGAAGATAAATACGCCCGTATGCGCCAGCAACGCCGGAAGCTGACAACGCACAGAGACTTTGCGGCTTCTGATTGTCGCCAGCACGATAACTACCAGCATCAGCAGGCCAAACGGCAGCGTGACGCGATTAAAATAGGGCGCGCCCACCGAAAGCCTTCCCCAGCCCATCAAACCATAAATCATGGGGTAGAGCGTCCCGACCAGCACGATCAACAAGACGGCGCTAAAGAGTAGCAGCGTCGCCAGAATGAGCGTTTCGCGCTTTCCGCCGCCCAAACGCGTCGCCGGATACGGCTCCCGCGCCCGCCAGCCGTACAGAGCAAGCGATGCCAGACTTAACGCAGCAAAAAGGGTAAACAGCGGCACCGCGCGCACGTTATCCAGCGCAAAGGCATGTACCGAAACAAGAATGCCGGAACGCACAATCAGCGTTCCCAGCAACGAGAGGATCAGCGTCAGTATCGCCAGCAGCAACGACCAGTGACGGAAGCTCCCTCGCTGGCGGCTGACATACAGACTGTGCAGCAACGCGCTGGCGGCAAGCCACGGCAACAATGAGGCATTTTCCACCGGGTCCCAGAACCACCAGCCGCCCCAGCCCAGTTCGCAATACGCCCACCACGATCCGAGAATGATCCCCAGCGTCAGAGCGCACCAGCCGGGTAACGCCCAGCGCCAGCAAACCCAGGCGGTTGCCGCGTTAAAGCCGCCGCACAGTAGCGAAGCCAGCGCTACGCTCGCCGCGGTCATCAGGCCGCCATAACCCAGATAGAGCAGCGGCGGATGTAAGATCAGCCCCAGATGTTGCAGCATAGGATTAAGGTCGCGCCCTTCCATGGCGGGAGGGAAAATACGCAGGAACGGATCGGACCACAGCACAATAAATAGCAGCAGCGAGGCCATAATGAGGGACAAGATGCTCAGGGTCAGCGGAAAAAGCGCGTCAGATTCATGCCGGGAGCGCCAGGCGAATAGCGCCGTCCACCCCGAAAGAAGCAGCGCCCACAGCAGGAGCGAGCCTTCATGACCGCCCCATACCGCCGCCAGTTGCAGTCCCCATGACAACTGACTATGGCTATGCTGCGCAACATAAACGACCGAAAAATCGCTGGTCAGAAAACAGCTAACCAGAATCGCAAACGCCAGTAGCAGCAGCGTGAACGCCGTCCACGCGCCGCAGGTCGTCAGGCGCATGACGCCACGCCAGTGCTGCCCCATCCCGCACCACGTCGCCAGCGGGGTCAACACGTTGACCCCGAGACTCAACAACAGCGCCAGAAATCCGGCTTCAGGAAGGAAGATGTCCAGATTATGCAACCGTTAGCTGTCCCGCATAAAGAATGAAAAAGCGCAGCAGCAGCACGCCGGTCAAACTGGCGCCGCAAACGGCCAGCACGCCGTGAAACGTGACGCTACGATTTGCCCAGGGTTTCAGCAGCAGCGGGATAATCAATCCCAGCCCTACGACGCCAAGCCAGAACCACCAGCTCCAGAATCCGCCGCCCAGCGCCGCCGCCAGCGCGCGCATTTTGCCGTCATCGCCCAGCGCCAGCCCGATAAAAAAGGCCGCCAGCAGGAAGATCTCCAGCCATACCACTGGGGTTTCCATGCGATGTACAAAGCGCGCCTCGGTGCTGTGCGGGTTGCTACGATGGCGTAACGCCATAGCGATCAGCGCCACCGCCGCGCCGGAGGAGATGCCGGAGAACAGAAACAGCGCCGGCAGGATCGGGTTATTCAGGAACGGATAGGATTTCAGCGCCGACAGCAGAAAGCCGGTGTACGCTCCGAGCAGAACCGCCAGTACCAGCATTAACGTCTCCAGCGCGCGATGAAACGGCGTTATTAGCGCCAACACTTTCTGCACGATCTCTAAACGCGGCAGCCAACGCTGTTGCAGGGCAATCACCTCTTTTTCAAAGATTTTTGCCAGCCACAGTACTAACACCACCATGTACAACTGGAACAGCATCACCCCCATCGACATCACCGAGGTAAAGCTGTAGTGGAACATCAGCTTCCAGAAGGTCCACGGGCGCGTCAGGTGAAAGACCAGAATCAGCAGACCAAGAATAATCGCCCCCGGCCCTAACACCAGCGTAGTGCGCAGCAGCGTGCTGTCCGAACCGCCCGCCTCCGGATGGAAGCGACGCAGCAGAATCGCCAACGTGACCAGTCCGGCGGAGATGCCAATCAGAAACAGATAGATGGCGATGGGCCAGTCCCACACCAGTGATGCAAAATGGAATGCAGAAGCGGGTGTCATTGGCTCACCTCCCCATAGTTAAAGGGAACGCGGTAGACCTTCGGTTTTGTGCCCAGCGCCAGCTTGTAACGATAGGTGGTTTTCTGCCGCAACAAACGGGAGATATCGCTGTTGGGATCGTCCAGATTACCAAACGTCAGCGCCTTCGTCGGGCATGACTCAACGCAGGCGGGCTGTTTGCCCGCTTTCAGGTTGGTTTTCCGGCAGAAATCGCATTTATCAGCCGTTTTGCTCACCGGATGGATAAAGCGCACGCGGTAGGGACACGCGGCAATGCAGTACTGGCAGCCGACGCAAAGGTCCGGATTCACGTCGACAATACCGCTGGCGGCATCGCGGAATGATGCGCCGGTCGGGCAGACGTCAACGCAGGGGGCATGGTCGCAATGCTGGCACGAGTGGCGGAAGAAGCGATATTTCACATCAGGAAACGTCCCCTGCGGCTCGCTGCGAATAATCGTCAGGCGCGATACGCCTTCCGGCACGTTGTTGACTTCCCGACAGGCATCCATGCAGGCCGTGCAGCCGATGCATAATGACTCATCGTGTACCATGCCATAACGCACGCCGTTAATATTCAACGTGTTCGCTACAACGCGTCCTGCCATCCCACTGACCGCCGCCAGCGCGCCGACGCGGGTAATAAATTGACGTCGGGTGCAACTCATGGCTGCTCCTTAAGCAACGGAACGGACGCCGGATTAAAGTGCGGGTTAGTACGCTGATCGCTGTGGCAATCCACGCATATTTTGATCCGCCCTTTCTCGCTTAGCGTCTGCATCGTGTCTTGCTGCGGATGCAGGGAATGGCAACTGGCGCAGGTCACTTTAGTAACATGAACATCGTGCGGCCAGAACGCTTTTTGCAGTTGTTCAGGCAAGTGGCAGGACATACAGACGCTGTTCTGTTGCTCTACCGTATACATCGGGTCGTTAAAACGCATCACATCTTTCACCCCTTCACGGTGGTGAAGCGACGGTTGACCGTGGCAGTTGGTACAGGTTATCGGCAATTTATTGTTCGGGTTGATAGCGCCCGTATGTTTACCGTGCATACCTTCGGTGTCCGGTTTGTGACAGTCCAGACAGGCAGCATCCGGATTACGCTGCTGGGTGACCGTCCAGCGTTGATCCGACTCCTGCGGCGTTGGCGTGGCAGTAATTCCACTCAGGCTCCAGAACAGGCCTGACGCCAGCACCCCAGCAGTTAATAACGAACGTAATACGCTCATATTCACTCCGTTGAGTTATCCGCCCCTTACGGGCGGAATGGGGTTATTGGCTTAACAGACCGTTTTTACGCGCCTGATCTTCCCACTGCGGTACGACCGTTTTCAGGAAGTCCTGCTTCTCCGCGTTGATTTGTTGCATATTCAAACCAATCGCTTTCTGCGCCTTCTCTTTTGTCGAAATATCCGGCAGCGGAATTTCATGGGTAATGCCTTTGGTCGCCAGCAGTCGCGCCAGTTTAGTTCGGGCATCCGCGGCTTTATCCATCGCACTGCCTAACATCCGTAGACCTTCTTCCGGGGCATGCATATGAATACCGTGTGACGCAATCGCCAGATCCCAACGCCACTGCGCGTGGCGAATATCGTTCAGAATCGGTTTCATTTCCGCGTCTGTCGCCCCCGCATCCCATGCGGCTTTCGCTTCGAAGTGCGCATGTACCAGCTGATCTTCAACCTTGATTTTCAGGTCATGAATCGCCTGTTTACGCTCGGCGACCACTTTTTGCAGGGACGCTTTGTCCTGGGTGTGGCAGTTGGCGCAGGTTTGCGCGAAATTGTCGAACGGGTTGCCGATTTTATGGTCGGTGTAGAGCTTGCCTTCGGCGTTCTGTGCTTTCGGCATGTGGCAGTCGATACAGGTCACGTTGTTCTTACCGTGAATGCCCGCGCTCCAGGTTTCATATTCCGGGTGCTGCGCTTTGAGCATTGGGGTTTTCGACAGCGAGTTAGTCCAGTCAGAGAAGGCGATGGCGTCGTAGTATTGCTCCATATTTTCGACCTTCATGCCCTCATCCCACGGGAACTTAACGGCTTTGTTCTTACCGTCGAAGTAGTACTCCACGTGGCACTGGCCGCAGACCATCGATTGCTGATCAAATCGTCCCGCTTTATCAAACGGTTTGCCGATAGCCTCCATCGCCCGTTCGGCATAGGGGCGCGACAACGTTAACGCGGGCTTCCCCTGGGCGAAATCGTCCGACGCGGTGTTATGACAGTCGGCACAGCCCAAATCGTTGACAATTTCCGGGCCGCCGCGCGCCCATTTGCCATGGAAGTAGCCGTCTTCGCCTTCTTGTTGGATAAGGCGCGCGACATCGGGGCTTTTACAGCTCCAGCAGGCCATCGGCAGCGGGCCGTCTTCCGCCGTTTTTGGCGCGCCGGTACGCAGCGTTTCGCGCACGTCGGTTACCGCATACGCGTGGCCGCGTGGTTTGTTGTAATCACGGGAGAAGGGATAGCCCGCCCACAGGATCACCAGACGAGGGTCTTCCGCCAGCGCATCTTCACGGGCAGACTGTTCTGACGTCGCTTTCCATGACTGATATTGGTCGGGGTGTTGAGGCGCGAACGTTTCATTTTTCGCTTCAACAGTAACGGTTTTTGCGGATTCAGGCGTTTGCTCAGCGTAAACAGAGGTAATGAAGAAAAAAGGAAATATAAGGCTGAAGAAACGGCGTGCGCGTAGTGTTTTCCTTGCCATAGAGGTCTCATCCAGATTGCGCCATTATCTTTAATGGCGATTTTTTATCGTTTTCCATAACAGCAACCGCACAAATACTGTTATTACATTGATCTCCTCTATGTGTAACAAATAACCACACTTAAAATGTTGTCTTTAATCAATTGTAAGTGTATGTAAAATACCACTTTAGAGTTAGTAACCTGGACAAAACTCCCTCTCTTTTCTGATTTCCGGACACGGATCACTTTTTTAAAAAATTTCATATAACGTCATGTTATCCCGAAAATTTATCTAATTTTGCGGGACACAATCAAAAAATAGATTGCTGCTTATTTGCACAGTTCCCTTTTTGCGTGATCTGTCGCCCAAATACTAAACAAAACTTATTAAGACCCTACATTTAACGTTTATGCGACATATTATTAACATCCTACAAGGAGAACAACAGCATGAGCCAAACACATAAACACGCCATTCCCGCCAACATTGCGGATCGTTGCCTGATAAATCCAGAGCAGTATGAGACTAAATATAAACAGTCTATTAACGACCCCGATACGTTTTGGGGCGAACAGGGAAAAATTCTCGATTGGATCACGCCGTACCAAAAAGTGAAAAACACCTCCTTTGCGCCAGGCAATGTGTCGATTAAATGGTACGAGGACGGCACGCTGAATCTGGCGGCGAACTGTCTTGACCGCCATTTGCAGGAAAATGGCGATCGCACCGCCATTATCTGGGAAGGCGATGACGCGTCGCAGAGTAAACATATCTCTTATCGCGAACTGCATCGCGATGTCTGCCGTTTCGCGAATACACTGCTGGATCTGGGCATTAAAAAAGGCGATGTGGTAGCGATTTATATGCCGATGGTGCCGGAAGCGGCGGTGGCAATGTTGGCCTGCGCCCGCATCGGCGCGGTGCATTCGGTGATCTTCGGGGGCTTCTCGCCGGAAGCCGTCGCCGGACGCATTATCGACTCCAGCTCGCGGCTGGTGATCACCGCTGACGAAGGTGTACGTGCCGGACGCAGTATCCCGCTGAAAAAGAATGTCGATGACGCGCTGAAAAACCCGAATGTCACTAGCGTTGAGCATGTGATCGTCCTGAAGCGCACCGGCAGCGACATTGACTGGCAAGAAGGCCGCGACCTGTGGTGGCGCGATTTGATTGAAAAAGCCAGCCCTGAGCACCAACCTGAAGCGATGAATGCCGAAGATCCGCTGTTTATCCTTTATACCTCCGGCTCCACCGGCAAGCCGAAAGGCGTGCTGCACACCACCGGCGGCTATCTGGTCTACGCCGCGACCACCTTTAAGTATGTCTTTGATTATCACCCTGGCGATATTTACTGGTGTACCGCCGATGTGGGTTGGGTGACGGGGCACAGCTATCTGTTGTATGGCCCGCTGGCCTGCGGCGCGACCACCTTAATGTTTGAAGGCGTGCCGAATTGGCCAACGCCCGCTCGCATGTGCCAGGTGGTCGACAAACACCAGGTCAACATTCTCTATACCGCCCCGACGGCCATCCGCGCGCTGATGGCGGAAGGCGATAAAGCCATTGAAGGCACCGACCGTTCTTCACTGCGCATTCTGGGTTCCGTCGGCGAGCCGATCAATCCCGAAGCGTGGGAATGGTACTGGAAGAAGATCGGCAAGGAAAAATGTCCGGTCGTCGACACCTGGTGGCAGACTGAAACAGGCGGTTTTATGATCACGCCGCTACCAGGCGCTATCGAACTGAAAGCCGGTTCCGCCACCCGTCCTTTCTTTGGCGTACAGCCTGCGCTGGTGGATAACGAAGGCCATCCGCAAGAAGGCGCGACGGAAGGCAATCTGGTCATCACCGATTCCTGGCCGGGCCAGGCGCGCACTCTGTTCGGCGATCATGAACGTTTTGAGCAGACCTATTTCTCTACCTTTAAGAATATGTATTTCAGCGGCGACGGCGCGCGTCGCGATGAAGACGGCTATTACTGGATCACCGGTCGCGTGGATGACGTGTTAAACGTCTCCGGCCACCGTCTGGGTACGGCGGAAATCGAGTCAGCGCTGGTGGCGCATCCGAAGATCGCCGAAGCGGCGGTGGTGGGTATTCCACACGCTATCAAAGGCCAGGCGATTTACGCTTATGTGACGCTCAACCACGGCGAGGAGCCGTCGCCAGAACTGTACGCGGAGGTGCGCAACTGGGTACGTAAAGAGATTGGCCCACTGGCGACGCCGGACGTGCTGCACTGGACCGACTCACTGCCAAAAACCCGTTCCGGCAAAATTATGCGCCGCATTTTGCGCAAAATCGCGGCGGGCGATACCAGCAATCTGGGCGATACCTCGACTCTCGCCGATCCTGGCGTGGTGGAGAAACTGCTCGAAGAGAAGCAGGCCATCGCGATGCCGTCATAACCATAAATGCCGGATGGCAACGCGAACGCGTTTTATCCGGCCTACGACCCTACCCCTGCCCTCTCTCAAACCGGGAGAGGGAAATATAAAAAAACCTCCCCCAAAGGATTTCGTGTTACAGGAAGGCGGCAAGCGAGCACACCCTCAGCAGCATAGTTCACTATGTGGCTGGGGCGCGCGAGTGCGGCCAACGCGCCTGTAGCGCGAAAGACGCAGGGGGACCTCTGGAGAGCTCTGTGATGAATGACCAAATTTATCAGCGGATAGAAGACAGTGCGCGTTTCAGGGAATTAGTTGAAAAACGGCAACGGTTTGCCACGATTCTGTCGGTTATCATGCTGGCGGTTTATATCAGCTTTATTTTACTGATCGCCTTCGCGCCTGGCTGGCTGGGCACGCCTCTACATGCGGGAACCAGCGTCACCCGAGGAATTCCCATTGGCGTCGGGGTGATTGTGATTTCTTTTGTGTTAACCGGAATTTATATCTGGCGGGCGAACGGCGAATTCGATCGTCTTAATAACGCCGTACTGCATGAGGTGAAAGCATTATGAAGAGAGTTCTGAC
The DNA here is from genome assembly GCF_046569105.1 of Salmonella sp. 741265073_HBA. Lineage (NCBI taxonomy): Bacteria > Pseudomonadati > Pseudomonadota > Gammaproteobacteria > Enterobacterales > Enterobacteriaceae > Salmonella > Salmonella sp. 741265073_HBA. Next base: position 191,725 of record NZ_JBKFRY010000006.1, read on the forward strand.
GGCGCTTGCCGCCGCACTCCCCTTCGCCGCTCATGCGGCGGATGCCATTAGCGGCGCGGTTGAACGCCAGCCCACCAACTGGCAGGCGATTATCATGTTTTTGATTTTCGTCGTGTTTACGCTCGGTATTACCTACTGGGCCTCTAAACGCGTACGTTCCCGTAGCGACTACTACACGGCTGGCGGCAATATCACCGGGTTCCAGAACGGGCTGGCGATTGCCGGCGACTATATGTCCGCCGCGTCATTTCTCGGCATTTCCGCGCTGGTGTTTACCTCCGGTTATGACGGGCTGATCTATTCGCTGGGCTTCCTTGTCGGCTGGCCAATCATCCTGTTTTTGATTGCCGAGCGCCTGCGTAATCTGGGACGTTATACTTTTGCTGACGTTGCCTCTTATCGCCTGAAACAGGGGCCAATCCGTATTCTTTCGGCCTGTGGCTCCCTGGTAGTGGTGGCGCTTTATCTCATCGCCCAAATGGTCGGCGCCGGTAAACTGATTGAACTGCTGTTCGGCCTCAACTATCACATCGCCGTGGTGCTGGTCGGCGTGCTGATGATGATGTACGTGCTGTTCGGCGGGATGCTGGCGACAACGTGGGTGCAAATTATCAAAGCCGTCCTGTTGCTGTTTGGCGCCAGTTTTATGGCCTTTATGGTGATGAAACACGTCGGCTTTAGCTTCAATAATCTGTTTACCGAAGCCATGGCGGTACACCCGAAAGGCACAGCGATTATGAGCCCAGGAGGGTTGGTACAAGATCCGATTTCGGCGTTGTCGTTGGGTCTGGGGTTGATGTTCGGCACCGCCGGCTTGCCGCATATTCTGATGCGTTTCTTTACGGTCAGCGATGCTCGCGAAGCGCGCAAGAGCGTGTTCTATGCCACCGGTTTTATGGGCTATTTCTACATTCTGACCTTTATTATCGGTTTCGGCGCTATCATGCTGGTGGGGGCGAATCCCGCCTATAAAGATGCGGCGGGCGCGCTGATTGGCGGCAATAACATGGCGGCGGTGCATCTGGCCAACGCGGTAGGCGGTAACCTGTTCCTCGGCTTTATTTCGGCAGTGGCGTTTGCCACCATTCTGGCGGTGGTCGCCGGTCTGACGCTGGCGGGCGCATCGGCGGTGTCGCATGACTTGTACGCCAACGTGTTCCGCAAAGGCGCAACCGAACGTGAAGAGCTGAAGGTGTCGAAAATCACCGTCCTGGTGCTGGGCGTGATCGCCATTATCCTCGGCGTCCTGTTTGAAAATCAGAACATCGCCTTTATGGTGGGCCTGGCGTTTGCTATCGCCGCGAGCTGCAACTTCCCCATCATTCTGCTTTCCATGTACTGGTCAAAACTGACCACGCGCGGCGCTATGCTGGGCGGCTGGTTAGGTTTACTGACAGCGGTGGTGCTGATGATTCTTGGCCCTACCATTTGGGTGCAGATCCTCGGCCACGAAAAAGCGATCTTCCCGTATGAGTATCCGGCGCTGTTCTCTATCAGCGTGGCGTTCCTGGGGATCTGGTTCTTCTCGGCCACCGATAACTCGGCAGAAGGCAACCGTGAACGTGAGCAGTTCCGCGCTCAGTTTATCCGCTCCCAAACGGGATTCGGCGTACAACAAGGGCGTGCGCATTAATCTTACCGTTTCCTCCGGCCCCGTGGGTCGGAGGAAAATCAGAACATCACCCTCGCCACCAGCGGGGCTGCCAGCACCATCACCACGCCGGACAGCATCATTACCAGACTGGCAACGACGCCCTCCTGCTGACCAAGTTCATAGGAACGCGCTGTGCCCGCCCCATGTGACGCCGCGCCGAATCCTGCCCCTTTTGCCATGCCTTCCCGGATAGAGAGACGCAAAAATAGCGCGTCGCCGACCGCCATGCCAAACACGCCAGTGACGACCACGAACAGCGCCACCAGATCCGGCTGCCCGCCCAGGGGTTCTGCCGCCGCCAGCGCAAATGGAGTGGTAACGGAACGTACCGCCAGACTACGCTGAATCTCATCCGATAACGTGAACAGACGCGCCAGCCAAACGGAACTGGTGACCGCCACCACCGTCGCCGTCACTACGCCCGCGGTGAGCGACATCCAGTGACGTTTGATAATCGCGAGGTTATCGTACACCGGCACCGCAAAGGCAATGGTCGCCGGGCCGAGCAGCCACAATAGCCAGTGCGATTCGCCAATATAGTTTTGCCAAGAGATATGACCGAACACCAGCATTAACACCAGCAGTGCCGGCGTCAACACTAATGGCATCAACGGCAGTTTGCGAAAACGGCGATACAGACGCTTATTGGCGAAGTAAATCCCCAGCGTAATCACCAGACACAGTACGCTTAACTGAACGTTATTCACGGTTTAGCCTACTCATCTCATAGCGATACACTTTATCCACCACCCACGCCGTCGCGCCGAGTACCATTAAGGTACTGATCGCTATCACCGAGAAAATGCGCCAGCCGTCCACCAGTAACAGATGGGCATAGTTCACTACCGCCACGACGGCGGGAACAAAGAATAACAGCATCTCCGCCAGCAGCCAGCGTGCGCCTGCGCGTACCCAGCTAAGCGGAATAATCCGGCAAACGATCAGCGCCAACATAAGCACCATGCCGACCAGATTCGCGGGCAACGGCAGGTGCAGCCAGGAGACAAGATATTGGGAAAAAATGAATAAACCTGCATAGAGCAGTACCTGAACCGGTACCTGGAGTCGTTGCACAACGGCAGGCGTAACGCGGCTTATCGCCACAGCCATGAGGGAATGTCCTGAAAAATAATACGGAGCGCCAGTATAGAGAACCTCCGTCACGGGCAGAAATGAATTAAAATCATTGCAGGCATAGTCGGAAGGAATAATCATGGATATCAGAACGCTGCGTTATTTTGTCGAGGTGGTGCGCCAGCAAAGTTTCACCCGCGCAGCGGAGAAGTTATTTGTCACCCAGCCCACCATTAGCAAGATGCTGAAAAATCTTGAAGATGAGCTTAACTGTACGCTACTGATCCGCGACGGACGTAAGTTATTGCTGACCGATACCGGACGCGTGGTGTTTGAACGCGGTCTGGCGATCCTCGCTGAGTTTCGCCAGTTAGAGGCCGAGTTGAGCGATATTAACCATCTCAATAAGGGCGTGCTGCGGCTGGGTATTCCCCCGATGGTCGGCATGTTGATGGCCGGGCCAATCAGTTTGTTTCGACAACGCTACCCTGGCGTTGAACTCAAAATTTCGGAGTTTGGCGGCCTGACGGTACAGCAGGCGGTAATGAATGGCGAGCTGGATGTTGCGATGACCGCGCTCCCGGTGGAAGAAGCGAGCGGGCTGACGACATTATCGCTGTTCAGCCATCCGCTGTGCGTGCTGGTTCCCCGTTCCGGTCAGTGGACAACCTGCGACTCCATCGCGCCTGAAGCTCTGGCAGAGCATCCTCTTCTTATCTATAACGAAGACTTTGCCCTGAGCCGCCAGTTGATGACCTTATTTAGCCAGCATGACGTAAAACCACGGATTGCCGTGCGCAGCGGGCAATGGGATTTTCTCGCCGCCATGGTGCAAGCGGGCGTCGGCATCGCCATTTTGCCGGAGCCGATTTGTCAGCGTCTGGATAAGGCCACACTGCGCTGGCTACCGCTGGAAAGCGATCTCCGCTGGCAGTTGGGCATGATTTGGCGCGAGGGCGTGTATCTGTCGCACAGTGCCCGGGCATGGTTAACCTGTTGCGAAGGGTTTTGGCTGAAACAACCGTAAACCATGGGTTAAAACCCTTGCCGGATGGCGGCGCAAGCACCTTATCCGGCCTACTTGTAGGCCCGGTAAGCATGGCGCCACCGGGCCACAAGGACTACTGATTTTCTATCAGTAGCGCTTCCATCAAATCCAGGTCGTGCAGCAGCTTTTGCAATGTTTCATTGCTGATTTCTCGCGTGGCGCGCAGATGATACAACTCGGCGCGTTCGGAACGCAGCGCCGCCAGACGGAAACGTCGCTCCAAGTTTTCTTCCTGTATGGAGCTTTCGACATCGTTTCGCCCATCGGCACGGCGACGCAAGTTACCAATGACACGCGAGCTTACTTCAGTAAGCAACTGATTATCGATGTTTTCTTCGGTATCCGCCGCCAGACGCTCTTCCATTTTCTGAATGGCGACAATCGCCACTTCCGCCGTCGCCGCGCGGGCGATACGCTCCTCTTTCAACTGTTGCGCATGATCGGCGACTTCCAGATGTTGCAACAGCAGCGGCAGCATGATCACGCCGACAAACAACGAGAACAGAATGACGCCAGCCGCCAGGAATACCAGTTCATAACGCGCCGGAAATCCGCTGCCATCCGGCAAAAGTAACGGTATAGAGAGCACACCAGCCAGGGTGATCGCCCCACGAACGCCAGCGAAGGAAGCAATCAGAATTTCACGCGACGTCCAGCTGGCGAACTCCATCGGTTTCTTCTTCAAAAAGCGTAGGCTGAACTTTTTCATGGTCCACAGCCAGCCGAAGCGAACCAGCATCAATGCCGCATAAATCAGCACGATATCGGTAAAGAGCATCCAGGTTTCGACATTCGGGTCAGCTTCCGCCGCCGCCAGCGAAGATTCCAGAATACCCGGCAGTTGCAGTCCCAACAGCAGAAAGACCATACCGTTAAAGACAAATTCCAGCATCGCCCAGGTACTGTTCGCGCGCAAACGCATTGCCAGCGGCGCGCGGCGCATTACGCCAGAACGGGTGATGGTCATCCCGGCGGCAACCGCGGCCAGGATGCCTGAGACGCCAATATGTTCGGCAATCAGGTAAGACGCGAAGGGCAGCAGAAACAGCAGGACGATTTGCGTCGCGGGTTCATCGCCGCCCCAGCGGCTCAAAAAACGCAGCGAGCGGCCATACAGCCAACTGACCACAAAACCCGCCAGAATACCGCCGATAGCGACCTTAAAAAATTCCAGCGTCGCGCCGCCGACGGTAAAGACCATCGTCCCCATCGCCACCGCGACGGCGAATTTCAGCGATACCAGACCGGAGGCGTCGTTCATTAACGCCTCTCCCTGCAGAATGCCCATGATTTTTTTCGGGATACGCCCCTCGCCCACAATTCCGGAGAGCGCTACCGCATCGGTCGGCGACAGCACGGCGGCCAGCGCAAAGGCGGGGATCAGCGGAATGCCGGGCACCAGCCAATAAATCAGGAAGCCGATTCCCACGACCGTTACCAGGACCAGCGCCAGCGCCAGCCCGAAAATCTCTCGTCCATGCTCAAGAAATTCACGGGTCGGCGTCTTCCAGCCATCCGCAAACAGCAGCGGCGGAATAAACAGCACCAGGAAGAGTTCCGGGTCGAATTCCACATGCAAACCAAACGTCGGCCACGCCAACAGCGCGCCAATGGCGATCTGCATAAGGGGTAAAGGAAGCTGGAAGGGTAATACACGCGTAAATACCCCCGACAGCGAGACCACAAGGGTCATGATGAGTATTGTGAAGAAAATTTCCATGCGTTCCCTGTTTGCGATGTTTTTTATGATGGAGAAAGGCATCATGCCTCGGTTTCACCTTCTTCAGATTAACGCAAAAGGTAACGTGATGTGTCCTGAAAATGAAAACGGGCGACCAACGCCGCCCGTTTTTCAGAATGAAGGCAGAACTAGATAGCCCAGCCGCCGGCATAAAAAGCGACCAGCGCGACCGCAATGACGACAGTTCCGATATTCAGCTTACGCCATTCGCCGGAAACCAGACGCCCGACGACCAGCGTGGCAAAGCCGATCATAATCCCGGTGACAATGTTACAGGTCAGTACAATAAATACGGCCGTTACCAGCCCCGCCATCGCATCGACGAAATCAGCAAAATCGATTTTCGCCACGTTACTCAGCATCAGCAGACCGACATACATGAGCGCCGGGGCGGTTGCGTAGACGGGAACGAGATAAGAGAGCGGCGAAAGAAACAGGATCAGCAAAAACAGCACGCCCACGGTAATCGCCGTCAGGCCCGTTTTACCGCCCGCCGCCGTACCGGCCGCAGACTCGATATACACCGCGGCGGGTGCCGCCCCGACCAAACCGGAGAAAACGCTACTCAGGGAGTCGGTGGTTAGCGCTTTGCCGCCATCAATAATTTGTCCGTCTTTGTCCAGCAGATTAGCCTGCCCTGCGACCGCACGGATCGTTCCGGTCGCATCAAACACCGCCGTCATCACCAGCGCCAGTACGCTTGGCAGAACGACAGGGTTTAACGCGCCCATAATATCCAGGCTGCCGATCAGCGAGTTGCCGTTTTCATCGCTCAACGAAGGCATAGCGAAAATGCCGGAAAAATGGACGTTAGGATCGAAGAGCAAACCCACAATAGAAATGCCAATAATGGTCAACAGAATGCCGCCGGGGACTTTCAGCTTTTCCAGACCGAGAATAACAGCCAGCCCCACAAGCGACATAATCACCGGGAAGGTGTCGAAATCGCCCAGCGCGACCGGCAGGCCATCCAGCGGGTTTTTAATGACCAGGCCGACGCCGTTGGCGGCAATCAGCAACAAAAACAGGCCAATACCGATACCGGTTCCGTGAGCCACGCCCTGTGGCAAGTTACGCAAAATCCAGCTACGAATGCCGGTGGCGGAGATAACGGTAAACAGTACGCCCATCAGGAATACGGCGCCAAGCGCGACCGGGACGCTAATATGCTGCCCCAGGACCAGGCTAAACGCGGTAAACGCCGTCAACGAAATAGCGCAACCGATAGCCAGCGGCAGATTCGCCCAAAGCCCCATAACGATAGAGCCGACGCCGGCGACCAGGCAGGTCGCTACAAAGACGGCAGCAGGCGGGAACCCGGCTTTACCCAGCATCCCTGGCACCACGATGACGGAGTAAACCATCGCAAGAAACGTGGTTAAGCCAGCAACGACTTCCTGGCGAACGGTGCTCCCGCGTTGTGAAATTTTAAACCAGGCGTCGAGTGAACCGCCGGTACGCGCTGAAGGCGTAGACATAGAAAACATCCCCTGAGAATTTATTATTCGTCGGTATACGTGGGAGGTAATCCACTAACAGCGCAACGTTATCTCCTTGTGCTACATTTACGACAACCGGGGCGCCGCAAAAAAGCAAACGTTTAGCTCCACGTATACAAAACGGGTGGCAAAAAAAAGCAAACGATTATCCAGCGATCATAAACGCTTTTTCAACTGAACTTTGCCGCTTTTTATGCTTTTCTGCTTAGTATGCTCAATAAATCGCCAGACGATGCGCAAACGTTATCGTCCCTGCGCAATCCAGCAACAATTTTTCGCATCGCTGTTAGCAAATACGTTGCGCAATCTGCTCACAAAAACGCCATTATCCGCCAGGAATGGTAAACGGACCGCCCTGCTGAATCGCTCGTTGCCAGGCTGGACGCATTTCTACCCGCGCTTTCCATGCGTTGATATGGTCGAGATGAGCGATCCCGCCTCGGGCAAGCAGCGCAAATAGCGGGAAGCTCATCTGGATATCCGCCATACTTAACTGCTCTCCGGCAAACCAGGGGTGATTTGCCAGATGCCCGTCAATAAAGCGCGCATGGGTTTCCAGTTGCGGATTGAGGTACGCTTTTTGCGCGCCCTTACCGATAACGCCGCCCAACGTTCGCAGACCCAATGGTACTGGCGGTTTACCCAGAGAGGTAAAGAGCAGTCTCATCAATAGTAAGGGCATGAGCGAACCTTCAGCGTAATGTAGCCAGAATCGATAGTGTTGTTTCCCCTGCGCATCCGCAGGTTTAAAGCGTCCGATACTGTCGTAAGTGTCCTGCAAATATTCCAGGATAGCGCCCGATTCCGCAATAACCATACCGTGATCTTCGATAACCGGAGACTTGCCCAGCGGATGCACTTTTTTCAATGCCGGCGGCGCCAGCATGGTCTTTTCACGCTGGTAACGCACAATCTGGTAAGGCAACGCCAGCTCTTCCAGCGCCCAGAGGATGCGCTGCGAACGAGACTGATTTAAATGGTGCACCGTCAGCATGGCTGTCTCCTGTAAGGTATGCCAACTAACTATAGAAAATTATGGCAGTTGCCGTAAAAATTTCGGCTAAAAAATCAGCATTTCGCTGGCGAACAGGGCGTCGTCGCTTACACTTACAGTATCAACACAAACCGGAACCTCCACCACGTGCTCGATATGAGGGGTGTTGACGTCGGGGGAAACCCTCCTGTAATCAGCGGGATAGAGCGAAAGACAAAGACCGGAAACAAACTAAAGCGCCCTTAGCGGCGCTTTAGTTTTAGGTGAACTCAGCCCGATGGCCGAGTGCATGTTAATCATCTTCAAGTAGCCGGGCGCCCGTCCCGTGTTCGCCAAGCCTGTCGCCTGGATTTCGCAGCGGACAGTCGCTACGCGATAAACAGCCGCAGCCGATACAACCGTCCAGCTCATCGCGCAACGCCACCAGCGTATGAATACGTCGGTCTAACTCTTCGCGCCACTGCGAGGAGAGCTGCTTCCACTCTTTCGCGCTTAACGTATGCCCTTCCGGCAAGATACCAAACGCGTCGCCGATAGTTGCCAGCGGGATGCCGATACGCTGGGCGATCTTGATAATCGCGACATAACGCAACACGTCACGCTTGTATCGCCGTTGGTTACCGCTATTACGGATACTGGTAATTAGCCCTTTGCTTTCATAGAAGTGCAGGGCGGACACAGCAACACCGCTACGTTTCGCAACTTCCCCCGGCGTCAGTAAGGCTTTTAAACGGGGAGATTTTTTTTCCATAAATCGCTTTACCTCAAGTTAACTTGAGGAATTATACTCGCCCGCAGACAAAACGACGAATCGAATACTGTTTAAGAGGCAACAATATGTCGCATCAGCAGATAATTCAGACCCTTATCGAATGGATTGATGAACATATCGACCAACCGCTAAACATTGATGTGGTGGCAAAAAAATCGGGCTACTCCAAGTGGTATTTGCAGCGGATGTTTCGTACGGTAACGCATCAAACATTAGGCGAGTATATTCGCCAGCGCCGTCTCCTGTTGGCGGCCGTTGAGCTACGAACGACCGAGCGCCCGATTTTTGATATCGCGATGGACCTGGGCTATGTATCGCAGCAAACCTTCTCGCGTGTATTCCGCCGCGAGTTCGATCGCACTCCCAGCGATTACCGTCACCGCCTGTAGGGCGTCTGCCCGCGTATCGTCAGAGGCGCGGGCGTTTGTTGTAACCAGGCGATGAATTCCTGCGGTGGTAACGCCTTCGCAAAGTGCCATCCCTGACAATACTGAACGCCGCGTTTTAGCAACCAGCTAACCTGTTCAGCCGTTTCAACCCCCTCCGCAATGATTTTTAGCCGCAAACTTTGCGCCATTTCAATAATATGTTCCACAATCAAATGGCTGGCGCTATTAGTGGTTAGCGTATCGACAAAAGATTTATCAATTTTTAAAAGGTCGACATTTAATGAGTACAGGTTATGCAAGTTCGAATAGCCGGTACCAAAGTCATCAATTGCCACCTCGTATCCCGCCTGGCGAAACGCCTGAATAATCGGCGTCATTTTAGGCACATCAATAAATCCGCGCTCGGTCACTTCAACCTTTATCTGTTGCGCAAGCACTGAATGCTGACGCGTTTTTTCATGAATCATCACAATTAGCCGGGAAGAGAGAAAATCAGCGGCAGAGAGATTGATAGAGACATAAAGATGCGGGTGCGCGGCCAGAAAACCACCTAAATCATTAAATACCTCTTCGACGACATAATCGGTGATCTGCTCAATCATCCCCTCTTTTTCCGCCAGCGGAATAAATTCGCACGGGCTCATCACCGGACCGTGATAGCCCGGCCAACGCAATAGCGCTTCGGCACCTACACATGTCCCGTTTCGGATATCAATGATCGGCTGATAATGAAGGCAAAGCTGGTGCCTGGTAATGGCCCGTTGCAGCAATCGACGCGGTGAGTAATATGCCTGCCGGGATCGTGACCACATAAATAAGATGATAATGCTACAGATGATCCCTAACGGTAGCGTTAATGTAAGCTGATGAAAGAGGTTCTGGTAAAAGCGTTGCTTTGAGGTTGACACAATCGCGGCAACCGGTCGTTTTGCTGATTTAACCAGAGTATAAAAACGCTCACCCTGTTGGAACACAGGTTCACTCCGTCGTACCAAAGGTAATAGCTGATCAGCCTGCGCCTGTTCACTCAGGGAGAAAAAGGTGTTGGTCACCGTATCATACATTCCCCAGGCCAACGCCGGATCGTCTGACATCACCTCGCTATAAGATAAGGGATTGATAACCGCGACATAGTTTCCCCGCTGCATATATGTCATTTTATAACCGTTGAAAAAAGGCGTATCACGATAGTAATAAATAGCGATGTCAGGCTTTCGTTTATAGTCAGCGCGGGGAATAAAATAAGGACTTGTTGGCGTCATAACCGTAGAGCATAGAAAACGCTGGCCCTTAGCATAAATCAACTCATAAATGTACAAACGACCGCGGATAATATTCAGCATTCGCTGTTGATGGGCTGGCGTACAGGCTTGCCCCTGATATTGTTCAGCGGCATCGCGGGCTAAATCTGCTTGTAGGATAACCCGCTCCGTTTTATCTAATACCAACTGCGCAAATGAATGTAACTGATTTCTGGTTTCAGAGACTGCCCGGATATGAGCAAACCAGATCGCCAGCAATACAGGAAGTAACACCACAATGATCGTTCCGAGAAATCTCAACACCTTGCGTCGTGTGCTTTGACTCATTTTCAGCCTATTTCCCTGCATTATTTGTGACTATTATTGGCAAAATAAGACGTGAACCAAACGGAGGTTTACGGTGCATGAATTTATCAATATTAGCAACAGACTTTTACCGTTCAACATTTACCATTAATAACCACGCGCAATCTCTCTCGCATACCTGGCAGGACGCTAAATATTTTTGATAATATCAGATTTATACCTAAGTAAACGATGGGGTATACATCTTTACTCCTTTCTTTTGATAAATAACTTGATATTTTTATCAGGTCTGAATTTCACGAAAAAAATAAAAGAGTAGTAATAATACATCTTTGCTTTCCGGCAGTTTCTCTACGGACGCGCAGAAGTCACACAAAAAATACGGTTATAAAACGCACAAAAAATACATTGTCCATCTGGCGAACAAGTTGGTTTTTGTGATATAGTTCACAAAAATAATGAAACAGAAACAATGTTTCATTCGATGTTGATGTGACGTCCGTTGATAGCCAGAATGTCCCACGTTTCCCGGGAACAACGCCGCGCTGTCCTGGACAAAGGTCTATTCAGAGGAAATGTTTCATGGCTGCCATAACCACTGGTGTCGTTCTTCTCCGCTGGCAACTGTTGAGCGCCGTGCTCATGTTTTTAGCCAGCACGCTCAATATCCGTTTCCGTAAATCAGATTATATTGGTCTGGCAGTGATCAGTAGCGGTCTGGGCGTGGTATTCGCCTGCTGGTTTGCCACCGGTTTACTCGGTATTACCATGATGGATCTCGCTGCGATCTGGCATAACATTGAAGCCGTAATGGTCGAAACGATGAGCCAGACCCCACCAGAATGGCCGATGGTGCTGACCTGATACGCCATCGCTGCCGCTGAAGTCGCCCACCGGTTATCTCAACGCGGAACCGCGCACCAGGGGTAGCCTTGCGAACCATCACGTCCCTCGCATTGCCGTTGATGAGGGCCGCCAGGTGTGGTTATCCAAAAATGGCAAGTGGAATAGCCCTAACAGAATCGAGCTAAACTTATTGAAGACATTGCCGACTCGTTAAATGACAAAAAAGACCCGTTTGTGCAACGGGTCTTTTTTATTAAGCAGTACCACCTGATAACAGCGACAAGCGCTGCTTATTTTACATTAATAATTTATCCGGAGAACAATCACGGATTATTTTTCCACCTTTCATTACCAGGACCCGGTCAAAATACTTTATCAGGTATCGACGATGCGTCACCATGATCAACGTTTTCCCATGAATAAACTCATCTAAGTTATCAAAAATTTGCTTCTCGGTATTCTCATCCAGATTTGATGTTGGTTCATCCCATAAAAAGACGCTGGCGTTACTGCTCAGACTGCGTGCTAATAATAACTGCTGCTGCTGTCCGGATGACAGGTTTTTAGCCATAAAATTCACCGGAAACTTCAGCCCCATAGGATGTTGCAAGATAAAACCACAGTTCGCCAGATGAAGCGCCTTGAGTACCCGGCCCCTGTCGTTTTGCGGTTTTAACGCGAAATTACTTTCAATGGTTCCGGTGAATAAAACATCATGTGTCGTCACCACACTTAAATGCTGAGAAAAAAAGTTCTGCGATAAATGTCCTAAGTTATATCCATCATATAAGATGGCACCGTCTGTTGGCGAAAGGTAGCCAGATAGCATTCCCAGTAATGAGCTTTTTCCTGCACCGCATTCGCCTACCACCGCGACACGTTGCCCCGCAGGTATGTCTATAGACAGTCGGTTAATAATCATCGGAGATTGAGCATCATACTGATAACTCACGCCCCGGATAGAGATATCGCCATTGCACTTTGATATGGACTGTAATGCCGGTGTTTTTTCTGCCTGATCTTCATCAAAAAAAGAAAGCAGATCCTTACCGGTTTTTTCTGCTGATAAAATAGAGATTAATGTAGAAGAAAAATTCGAAATGATCCCGGAGATACGGCCAGAGACAATGACAGATGAAACAATTGCGCCAGTGGTAACATCACCCTTAATTACCATAAAAAAGGCTATTACCATAATAGTTATTTGGGTAATAGATGACATACTACCCAATATAGATTGATAGATAAGATTTAATTTCCTTATCTTCAGGTTAAGATACGACTGTTCATTTGATGTATTAACCCAATCAAAAAGTAAACCTTGATTATTTAAGGTATGGATCATTTTAATAGATAAGAAAACTTCTGAGATGAAAATATTCCTGTTCTTCTGTCCTTCTTTTTGTTTGTTCATTAACTCATTAGTATAATGGTGGTTAACGAGGGAAATAATAATAGAGACGATAAACATGGTAACAGGTACAATAACGACCAGACCTAAATTTACATATATAACAATGAGAAATATAATAAATATTGGAATATCGGCTATACGTTGAAAGATCGAGTTTAATAAAACGGGTTTAATTTTCTGAAACTCATTCCATAGCACAAATGCTGATGACATGGATCTGCCATTTTTCTTTTTACTATAAAGTACCGCTTCAAGAAATGCGATATCAATATCGACGTCATCCTGCCTTGCTGTGATAGACTGATAAATATCTTTCGAAGTACGAAGGATAAACTCAAAAACAATAAATACAGCAACAATTATAGCCACGCCAAATAAAGATGAAACCGAAGCACTTGGAACAAGCTTATCATAGAACAGATTACTAAATACTGGGATAGTTAACGCAAAAATTGCCATAAAAAGAGATGAAAAGAAGTATTTAGTATAAAAAATCTTGTTCATCGATAAAGAGTTTTTTATGATATTTTTTACTCTTATACTATCAACAACTTTATTTAAAGGTAGTATACTAAATGCAGATAACTCTTTTAAATATTCTTCTTCAATTTCAACATAACAGAGTTCACCGCGCGCGTTTACCAACTTTATTTTTTGCCCGCCACTCACACACACCATCCACTTCATTTCTGGTGTTAATAGTAAAATCGGCATAGGCTCATTTAGTAAATCCTCACCATTATTAAATAATATATCCTGTAGAGAAAGCCCTAACGACAAAAAGAAATTCTTCATTTGTATAGAGTCGTCAGTGTTATTTCTGTCGTACTTTTTAAATCTTAAATTTATATCATCCTCTTTGATGTCAATTTTTATGTTGAATTTTTTAGACACTATAGATAATGCCGTTTCCGCACTTAAATAATAAGGTTCTAGTTTTTTATCCATAAGTAAACCCCCTCACCCAAAGGTGAGGGGCCTCCGTTATTATGCGTGTTCTTCTTGATTATCTACAGGTAACGTAACTTCATTAACGGCGAAAACATCAATAGCGCCGTTATTGTTGTGCCCTACAGAACTCGTTGAAGGGGAATCATTAATATCATCCTCGGTCTTTCCTCTTGCATTCATTGCGTTCACAATATCCGCCGAGGAGTGATCGACTGAGAATGTTTTCTCCTTAATCAGGAAATCATCGTCCTTATCAATGAATTTCACGTCCATAGTATATTCACCATCTTCCAAAGATAGCGGAACTTCGAATATTGCTTTCTGGTTAGTTATCGGCAGAGTAAACTCTTCTCCTTCAAACATAACACTGACATTAACAATATTCTCAGGTACTGATATTTCAAAAGAAGGTGTCTGACTAATTGAACGATCTATTTCATCCCCAGAGTCAGCGTTTAACAATGTAATACTATAGGCTGTCTCCTTCACCACGCTTTCTTCCGCCACAGACGGCACTGTACGAAGATGCGTAGCGCTTTCGGCATTCACTGTTTCAGACTCCGGTGGAGTAACCGCTGTTGCCGTGGCGTCATCGCTCGCATCGTTATGCTGGCTATCCGCTGTTACCGTCACCGTTGAGTCAACCGTCACCGCTAGCGAAGCAGATTGCTGTGAGTTCCCCGCGCGATCCACCACCGTCACGCTCAGCGTGTAGGTACCGTCATTCCAGGCGGCTGGCGGCGTGAAGGTCCAGCCATCCGCGCCTTGCGTCGCCTGGTAAGTGTCTGTCACGCCGTTATGCGTCACGTTTACGGTCACCCCGGTCACGTCAGCATCAATATGCTGCAGCGTGAACTTAGGCTGGGTGTGATTCGTCACGTTATCGCTGTCTGAAGCGCCATTGTCTTCACCTGCTGCCAGCGCAATCTCCGGCACGGTCAGCGTACTGTCGATCGTAACGGTAATGGGTAACGAGTTTTTCTGATTACCCGCGGCATCGCTTGCGATTACCGATATCGTATAGGAACCATCAGCTAACGGTGTACCTGGCGTAAAGAACCAAACGCCATCGGCATTTTTTTCAGCATTATATACGGTCCCATTGATATCGACCTGAACGACCACAACATCGCTTTCCAGATTCCCGATAATAAAGGTAGGTTGCTTATCTCGCGTAATATTATCGCCCACCGTACCACTGTCTGAGTCTGGAGATAATGAAATAACGGGAACCTCTTTCATGATATCGAGAGGGACATCATCACTCCGGTTACCAATCGCATCCACACTCGTAATGGTAAACTTCCCTTCCGATGGATACGGGATCGCCATACTCCATTTACCATTATCAGGAACGGTTAACGTATAAGTATTCCCATTACTATCGGTTATTATTAGCTGAGATTTGGCTTCCGCCGTCCCCTGCATAATAATTAGATCGTTGACAATATCTGAATAAGTTACGACCGGAGCGTTTGGCGGCGTTCGATCAATAAATATTTCATGTACCTCTTCCTTACGGTTGCCTGCGTTATCCTCAATACTCAAAGTGATATCGTATTTCCCTTCCGGAAGCTGATCGGTCGATAACTCCCACTGCCCATTAGCCGCAACGACAGCGGTTGCTAGCGTGACCCCTGCCACGATTAATGATACCGTAGCGCCAATTTCCCCCATACCTCTCATCGTAATAGTGGAGCTATTACTCCACCAGTCCGTTTTCGATGATGATTTATTATCATCAAGCTCGCTGGTAAATACCTGGATATGCGTATCGACCCAAATGGAATACTTTTCCTGATTGACGTTACCAGCACGGTCCGTAGATTTAACAGTGATATCCAGCTGGCCTTCTGTGAAATAAAGCGGGTTCACCGGCATCTGCCAGTGGCCTTTGTCATTAACCCAAACTTCCCCCACATTTAAGCCATTAATGATGATTTCTATTTTGCTATTGGGCTCGGCACTGCCACTAAACAATAAGTTACGTGTCGTGTCCGTTATATATATTTTGCCATCACTACCGGTCATCTCTGCTAACGTTTGTCCGCCGATAGAATCAATAGCGACAGGCGTCGTATTTAAGGTATCGATAGTAAAGTTTAGCGTTTTCGAGGTAGCCGTGTTGCCTGCTTTATCGGTGATAACATAATAAATGCTATGGGAACCATCGCCCAACGGTGACTCAGGTCGATAAACTTGATTTCTGTCGGTCACCGTGATCGTATCGACTAACACCCCATCAATGAAAATCTGAACACTCTGGTTCATTTCTCCATAAATACTAAACGCAGGCCGGGTTTGACTCGTTATACTATCATTACTGAAAATACCGTTATCAGAACCTGCCATCATAACAGGATTATCGATAAACGTACTGGTATCTATCGTGACGAGTAAGCGAGGCGATTCTGCTGTATTACCTGCCGGGTCTTCGGCAACCACTCGGATAGAATATTCACCATCTTTTAACGCATTATCAAACTGATAGGACCAGGTTCCATCTTCAAGCACAAGAACATTTGCCACGATCTTTTCATCCACATAAATATGGATTGTGGCTCCCGCTTCTGCGGTGCCAACTAACACAGGCTTGTTGTGACTAGTAATCAGATCGTCAAGTGAACCAGAGTTGCTCGCATCTTCAAGGTTGAGCGTTGGGAAGTCGGTTGATGAATCGACATCCACGCTATAATCCTTGCTCACTTCAGTGTTGCCAGCAACGTCAGTAATGCTGAAATGAATATTAAACGTACCATCATCTTGCAGCAGTATCGGCGCGCGCCATGTGCCATCAGCCTCAACCATAACAACGTTGACTAATTTACCATCGACAAAGATGCTGACCTGAGAACCAGCCTCCCCGACACCTGAGACTGACAACGCCCGGTTATTAGAGAGGGCCGGTAATGAATCTTCATCAATGTCAAAGACAGCAATTTGAGAATCGATTGTCACGGTTGTAATCGCAGACTCAACCCGGTTACCAGCAGTATCCGTAGCAACAAATTGCACCTGATACTCGCCGTCGGCGCTATTTGCCGGCATGGTATAGCTAATATTACCTGACGAACTCGCCTCTACTGTGCCTTGTAACACACCATTAATATAAACCTGTACCGTCGCGCCGGGATCGGTCATGGCAACCAGTACCGGAGACTTATTATTGGTAATCAGATCATATTTATCACCGCTATTAGTATCCCGACTTAATGAAATATCGCTGATTTCAATCTGCGTATCATGTTCTATCAGAATCTCTTTTTGTTGGCTGTTGCCCGCTTTATCTTCCGATACCACGACAAAGGCATTACTACCTTCACGCAGATCTAATTCTGCGCTCCATCGACCATCATTGCCTACCACCAGGGTAGCAATAACCACTCCCTGCGGATTCCTGATGGTTAAAGTACTTCCGGCTTCGGCAGTACCATCGATGGTGACATGAGATTTATTGGTGATCCAGTCGCCAACTTTGCCACTGTCATCAGCTTCGCGTAATACCACGGTTAACGGCGAAATTACCGTATCCAGTATCACATTCTGCGGACCAAACTCTCTGATATTGCCGGCAACGTCTTCAACTTTAAACGTTAATTCATAATTACCATCATTACCCAAAGCGGGTAATACTACGCCCCAGTGTCCTGCGCCTGTCGTATAAGCAATCGCTTTTTCAACGCCATTCACAAAGATAGTGATTTTGCTGTTTGGCTCACTGGTGCCGCCAATCTCCGGCGTCACCGTGTTGATATATCCGCCCTCATGCATTCCAGATATATTCCATACCAGTTCAGCAACCTCGGTATCGATAGTGAGATCAACGGCGGTAGAACGCAGTTCGCTATTATCGCGAGGGTTGACGATACCCACCTGGACGACATAATGGCCATCTTTCATTTCCGATAACTGGAAAGTATATCGACCCGCTGTATCCGCTGTCGCCTCGCCGACCTTCACGCCATCCACATAAATACTCACAATCGTATTAGGTAACGTGCTCCCAATCAGGGTCGGCGTTTTATTATTCGTCGTAAAGTCTCCTAAGGCACCACTATCGCTCTCCTCGCTGAGCTTTATGGTTGGAGGCGTGACATCAATAACAGGTATTACTACAGGAAAGTCGACCTGCGACGATTCATTACCCGCTTTATCTTTGGCAACAATGCTCACAACATAGGAGCCTGGCGCTAATACTGATGGCGGCGTCCAACTCCATTCGCCATTCGCATTGGCGTTTGCGGAGCCGACCACTTTCCCATCCCACTGAATCATAATCGTCGAGAACGCTTCGGCAAACCCTTTGAACTCAGGACGCAGGCTGGTTGCTTCATGCTGATCATCAATAGATGGATCCGAAAGGCGAATGGTGGGATCGATCGTAACCGTATCGATAGTGAATCTTTCCTGCGTTTGCGCAGTATTTCCCGCGACATCTGTTGCGACGACGTTGATGGTATACATGCCATCCGGCAGTATATTCGGCGTCACACTCCAGTTGCCATCAGCGCCAACCGTAATAGTTTGTTTTAAAACCTCCCGACCTGACTTATCGTCAACAATGGTAATCACCAGTTTCGCATTGGGCTCTGCAGTACCTTCGAATTTGGGATTTTGCTTATTCGTAAGGTTATCGCTATTGGAATTTCCGGTATCAGACGCTGGCTCCATTCTGACACTGACGCTTGTCGTGGTATCAATGGTAAAGGGCAGCTTAGTTTCAGAAGTATTTCCGGCAATATCTCTGAAGACAACAACGGCTTCATATACGCCATCGTTTAACGCAACGGGAACCTGAAATTCCCAGAGGTTATTGCCATTTGCCGTAACCGGATAAGAAACGCCGTTAATTCTGATTACAACAGTATCAATATCGGCGGGTACATTGCCAATAACGAAACGTGGTTTAGTGACACTCGTAATATTATCAACAGCGCTTTCGCCAGTATCATCCGCATCCAGCAAATCAATACTGGGATCAGAAACAATAGTGTCTATTGTGAATGATACCTCTTTGCTAATTTTATTACCTGCGATATCTTCAGCCACTATTTCTATTTTGTAAGTTCCATCCACTAACGGTGTATCAGGGGTAAACAGCCATTTATTACCTGCCCCCTGAGTCAGTGTGCTGGATTTCCCGTTTAAAATTACCGTCACGCTCTGCAGCGGTTCTCTGGCTGAAATTTCAAAACGTGGAGAGGTAATATTCGTAATACCATCCGTAGAATCCTTTCCGGCGTCGTCCAGCATCACGACGCTCAGGCCGTCAATCTGCGTATCCACGGTGAAGCCCAGCGTGGAATTTGCCGTATTCCCTGCCCGATCCGTCGCCTGGACATGGAGAGTATAATGACCATCAGGCAATGCGCTACCTGCAGTAAATTCCCACTGCCCGGCCGCATTTTTACTGATGGGCGTCCAGTTTACGCCATCGAAAGAAACCAGCACCGATGTCACATCATCAGGCGTTGCAATTTCAAAAGAGGGACGGGTAGCATTGGTGACATTATCGTGATCGTTGACGCCGCTATCTGTTGTTAACGTAACACTGTCAATCTGAACCTGCGTGTCGATTTCAATCTGCAGTTCGGCCGATGTTTTGGTATTACCAGCAATATCCGTTACGGTAACAGAGATCGTATGCTGACCGTCAGACAGCGGTTGATCCGGCGTAAAGGTTAAATTCCCCCCTGTGTTTTCAATGGTGTAATCCCGACCATCAATATGAACCACAATGTGTGATACATCATTATCGACATTACCGATAATAAACACCGGTTTGTTAATCCTGGTAAGATTATCATTAGTATCATCACCAGTATCATGGGTGGGATCGAGTACAATTGTCGGCTCTCGCAGAGTCGTATCAATCGTAAACTGCAGCGTTTCTTGCGCAACGTTGCCGGCGATATCAGTCACATCAACCAAGAGAGTGTGTTGCCCATCAGGTAATGCCGAACCGACATTAAATATCCAGCGGCCATCCCCTCCTTTTGTGAGTTCAATCCAATTAGCGGCGTTATCGATTTTAACGCGCACATGGGTAATATCATCAGCGGTAACAATACTAAACTGCGGCTTGTCGACTTTGGTAATGTTATCTACATCGCTATCACCGCTATCTGTAACCAACGTGACGCTTTCAATTTCAGCCGTCGTATCTATCACAACAGGTAATGGTTTCGATGTCGCGGTATTTCCGGCCTTATCTTCAACCGTAACGGTAATATTATAAGAACCATCCGGAATGGCATTGCCTGGCGTAAATTGCCAACCAGCCCCAACCTTAGTCGCGTTATAATCATGACCATCAATCGTCACCACGACTTTGATAACATCGGGGTCAACATTACCAATCGTAAAGGTGGGTCGTGAAATATTAGTGATATTATCGGCTGTATTCGCTCCGGTATCTTGTCCTGCGTCTAAAGCAATAGTCGGAACCTGTATATTAGTATCGATATTAAATACTAAATCTTTATTCGCAATATTACCTGCCTCATCCGTGGCCTCTACGCGAAGGGTATATGTGCCGTCAACCAGAGTATTCGGGCTGTCAAAAATCCACTGTCCGTCGGCATTTTTGCGTATCACATTCCAGTTAGCGCCACCATCCAGGGTTACGCGTACCTGGACGACATCACCGGGAACGTCAATTCTGAATGACGGTTTGGCAACATTCGTTAATTGATCATTCTGCACGCCAGTATCATTAAGCAATACGATATTGTTAATGGTTGTCGTGGTATCAATACGCACCTCAAACGGCGCAGATTCTTTTACATTCCCCGCCAGATCTTCCACCACAACGGCTAACTGATATGAGCCATCAGCCCAGCTCGCAGAAGGCGTAAAGCGCCATTGACCATTGGTGAATACCGCCGCTTCCTCGTGCGTTTTACCGTTGTAAGTTACTTTGACCATCACGCGCGTAACGTCAGAATCAACCTGGCGTATGTCGAACACAGGCCGATCGTGATTGGTGAGGCGATCGCCAACAGTACCGCTATCTTCGCCAGCTGCCAGTTCAATCACCGGCGTAGTCAACGTACCGTCTATCGTCACCTTTAAAGGCGCGGATGTTTGCTGGTTGCCTGCCACATCTGTTACCGTCACGGTGAATGTGTAGCTACCGTCCGCCAAAGCAGAATCCGGTCGATAACGCCAGCCGTCGGCTGATTCGGTGAGTACCACCGTTTTAAACGTGCCGTTATGCTCAATACTCAATTCCACGTGTCGAACATCTTTATCGATACTCCCCAACACAAATACCGGCTGAGTGACACTGGTCAGATTATCGTTCTTATTCTGTCCGGTATCCTGATCGGGCGCTAGCTCAATGGTTGGCGTCAACAACGTGATGTCGATAGTGAAATCGAGCGTCCCCGTCATCTTATTACCCGCACCGTCAGTCACTTCCACGATCAGGGTATGCTGTCCCTCTGGCATATCCGTCGGCCAGGTGTAATCCCAAATGCCAGCCGTCGAACTCTTGATTGCAGTAACCCAGGTCGTGCCGCCGTCAATACTCAGAAGAACCTTTTCCACATCATCCGGTACCGAGATCTGGAACTGCGGACGCACATGTTTTGTGACATTATCGCCAGGGACGCCGCTATCGTTGACTAATTCAATATGATCAATGGCTATTTGCGTATCCACTGTCACCGTCAGCGGCGTAGACGGACGCGTATTTCCCGCCCGATCCTCCACTGTCACCGTCAGCGTATAATCACCGTCGCCCCACGGTGCTGGCGGTGTAAAGCTCCATCCTCCAGCCCCCTGTGTCGCAGTAAACGAGGTTGTCGTTCCATTATGCGTGACGCTGACTGTAACGTTGATAACATCCGAATCGATATTCTGCAGAATAAAGGTCGGTCGGGTGCGATTGGTCATATCATCGCCAGGCGTACCGGTATCATCCGTGCTATCCAGCGCAATAGTCGGCGTCGACAACCGGGTGTCGATGAAAAATTCAAGCGTTTGCGTCGCCGTATTGCCCGCTCTGTCGGTGACCATGACGGTTAGGGTGTGTTTTCCATCGCCCATATCCGTTGGCCAGGTATAGCCCCAGACGCCTTCAATACCCTGCGCCGCGCTCACCCAGTTTGCGCCCCCATCAATGCTCAGTTGCACAGAATTCACATCCGCCGGCACCGTGATCTCAAACTGCGGACGGGTGCTGTTAGTTAGATTGTCATCAGGCACGCCATGATCATTGACCAATGTAATATCAGTAATGCTGGTTTGCGTATCTACCGTCACTATCAGCGGCGTGGACTGACGAACGTTTCCTGCGTTATCCGTTACCTCTACCGTCAGTGTATAGCTACCGTCCGCCCAGTCAGCATCTGGCGTAAAGCGCCACTGTCCTCCAACCTGGGTTAGTGTCACTTCCTGGCTATTGCCGCCCTGTGTGATCCGCAAAATGACCGATTGCGCATCGGCGTCAATATTGCCAATGGTAAAGCCCGGCCTTTTGGCGCTCGTAATATGATCGCCAATGGCACCTGTATCGTCCCTGCTATCCATAGTGATGGTAGGCGTTGACAGCCGGGTATCAATGGTAAAATCGAGCGTCTGCGTCGTCTTATTTCCCGCCTTATCGGTCGCTTCTACCGTCAGGGTATGTAGCCCGTCGGTCACATCTTTCGGCCAGGTGTAATCCCAGATCCCTGCCGTGCCCTGTGTTGCACGAACCCACGTATTACCGCCGTCGATACTCAGACGTACCTCGTTGACATCCCCTGGCACCGTGACGCGGAAGTGTGGACGAACGTCATTGGTCAGGTTGTCGCCGGGAATACCGTTATCATTAACCAGTTCAATAACATCAATGGTGATTTGGGTATCAACCGTGACCGTCAGCGGCGCTGAGTATTTTACGTTCCCCGCATCATCCTCCACCCTCACCGTCAGCGTATAGTCGCCATCTGCCCATGTGCCGGTCGGTGTCACGCTCCAGATGCCGGTCGCGCCTTTGGTGGCCGTCAGCACTTCTTTCGTGCCGCCATACTGCACCTCAACCGTGACATACCGCGCGTCTGCGTCAATATTGCCCAGTATAAACGTCGGCTTATTCGCGTTGGTCAGGTTATCGCCTTTTGTTCCGCTGTCGTCCGTGCTGTCCAGCACGATAGTCGGTTCTGACAGCATGGTATCGATGATGAAATCCAGTTTCTGCGTCGTCTGGTTTCCCGCCTTGTCGGTCGCCTCCACTGTCAGGGTATGCTTCCCCTCTCCCACATCAGCCAGCCAGGTATAATCCCAGACGCCCGGCGTCGCGCTCTGGGTAGCGTTGAACCACGTCTTGCCGCCGTCAATGCTCAGGCGTACCTCGTTAACATCCGTCGGTACCTTCACCTGGAAGTGCGGACGCACGTTATTAGTCAGATTATCGTTGGGAATACCGCTGTCATTGACCAGTTCAATGTTATTAATGGCGATTTGCGTGTCCACCGTCACCGTCAACGATGCAGAATGGCTGGTGTTCCCCGCTTTATCTTCGACTGACACACTCAGGGTATAATCACCATCCGCCCACGCCCCTGTCGGCGTAAAGCTCCATCCGCCTGTGCCTTTCGTGGCGTCAAATGTGGTGGTGACGCCGCCATGCTCCACGCTGACCGTAACGCGAACGGCATCATCATCAATATGTTGCAGGTTAAATGTCGGCTGG
The DNA here is from genome assembly GCF_046569105.1 of Salmonella sp. 741265073_HBA. Classification (NCBI taxonomy): domain Bacteria; kingdom Pseudomonadati; phylum Pseudomonadota; class Gammaproteobacteria; order Enterobacterales; family Enterobacteriaceae; genus Salmonella; species Salmonella sp. 741265073_HBA. Next base: position 215,357 of record NZ_JBKFRY010000006.1, read on the forward strand.
GTGCGATTGGTCATGTTATCGCCCTGGATGCCGGTGTCGTCCGCGCTATCCAGTACGATGACCGGCGTCGACAGCGTGGTATCAATAGTGAAGTGGAGTGTCTCCGTCACCGTATTACCCGCATTGTCAGTCGCTTTCACATTCAGCGTATAGTCGCCATCCGGCACGGTGCCCGGCCAGGTATAATTCCAGACGCCCGGCGTCGCGCTCTGTGTCGCCTTAACCCAGGTCACGCCACCGTCAATGCTCAGACTGACTTCGTTAACGTCCCCCGGTACCGTCACGCGGAACTGCGGATGGGCGTCGTTAGTCATATTGTCGCCGGGAATACCGTTATCATTAACCAGTTCAATAGCATCAATGGTGATTTGGGTATCAACAGTGACCGTCAGCGACGCTGAGTGTTTTTCGTTCCCCGCCTCATCTTCCACCCTCACTGTCAGCGTATAGTCGCCATCTGCCCATGTACCGGTCGGTGTCACGCTCCAGTTGCCGGTCGCGTCTTTGGTGGCCGTCAGCACCTCTTTCGTGCCGCCATGCTGCACCTCAACCGTGACATACCGCGCGTCTGCGTCAATATTGCCCAGTAAAAACGTCGGCTTATTTACGTTGGTCAGGTTATCGCCTTTTGTTCCGCTGTCGTCCGTGTTGTCCAGCACGATAGTCGGTTCTGACAGCATGGTATCGATGATGAAGTCCAGTTGCTGCGTCGTTTTGTTTCCCGCCTTGTCGGTCGCCTCCACTGTCAGGGTATGCTTACCCTCTCCCACATCAGCCAGCCAGGTATAATCCCAGACGCCCGGCGTCGCGCTCTGGGTAGCGTTGAACCACGTCTTGCCGCCGTCAATGCTCAGGCGCACCACGTTGACATCCGTCGGTACCGTCACCTGGAAGTGCGGGCGCGCTTCATTGGTCAGATTATCGTCGGGAATACCGCTGTCATTGACCAGTTCAATATGGTCAATGGCGATTTGCGTATCGATGGTGACCGTCAACGGCGCTGAGTGGCGAATATTACCCGCCTCATCTTTCACCGTTACCGTCAGCGTATAGTCGCCATCAGTCCACGCGCTGCCGGGTACAAAACGCCACTGCCCGTTAGTCTGCGTCAGCTCCACCTCCTCGCTGTGACCATCGCGCATCACCTGCACGACGACCTGAGTCACGTCAGAATCAATACCGCCGATAATAAAACCCGGTGTTTTAACGTTAGTCTTATTATCGTTGGCGGTGCCGCTATCATCTGCGCTATCCAGCGTGATGGTCGGTGTCGACAATGTGGTATCAATGATAAAATTGAGCGTTTCCGTCGCCGTGTTGCCTGCAACATCGGTTGCTTTCACTGTCAGGGTATACGTATTTTCGACCAGATCTGTCGGCCATATATACTCCCAAACGCCGTCGGGCGTCAGCGTTGCGTTAACCCAGTTGATGCCGCCATCAAGACTCAGTTGCACAGAGTTCACGTCCGTCGGTACCGTAATATGAAACTGTGGACGTGCTTCATTGGTCAGGTTATCCCCGACAATACCCGTGTCATTAAGAAGTTCAATGCGATCAATAGACGTTTGCGTATCGATAGTCACCGTCAGCGGCGCAGAATAATTTGTATTACCCGCCTTATCTTCTACCTTTACCGTCAACGTATAGTCGCCATCGGTCCAGGCTGCGCCCGGCGTAAAGCGCCACACACCGCCGTTCTTAATCAACTCTATCTGTTGGTTCTTACCATCATGCGCCACCGTCACCACCACTTTGGTCACGTCGGCGTCGATATTACCGAGGGTAAAGCCTGGCATCTTAACGTTGGTGATGTTATCGCCAGCGGCGCTGTCATCCGCACTGTCCAGGGTAATCGTCGGTTCTGACAGCATGGTATCGATGATGAAGTCCAGTTTCTGCGTCGTTTTGTTTCCCGCCTTGTCGGACGCTTCCACCATCAGGGTGTGAGGGCCGTTAGCCACATTCGTCAGCCAGGTATAATCCCAGACGCCCGGCGTCGCGCTCTGCGTGGCGTCAAACCACGTTTTGCCGCCATCAATGCTCAGTCTTACACCGTTAACATCCGCCGGTACTGTCACCTGAAAGTGCGGGCGCGCTTCATTGGTCAGATTATCGTCGGGGATACCGCTGTCGTTAACCAGTTCAATACGGTCAATGGCGATATGCGTGTCCACTGTCACCGTCAACGGCGCGGACTGCTTCACATTTCCGGCCCTATCTTCTACCTTCACCGTCAGGATATAGTCGCCGTCCGCCCAGTCGCTGGTCGGCGCAAAGCGCCACTGTCCGCCGGTCTGAACCAGTGGCACCTCCTGTTTAATGCCATTGTGCATTACCTCCACTGTTACCCGGCTGACATCGGTATCAATATTGTTGAGGGTAAAGCCCGGCGTTTTAACATTGGTGATATTATCGCCCGCGATGCCGCTGTCATCTGCGCTGTCCAGCGAGAGGGTCGGCACAGACAGAGTGGTATCGATGGTGAAATCGAGCGTCTGTGTTGTCTTATTTCCCGCCTCATCGGTCGCTTCTACCGTCAGGGTATAGCCTCCGTCGGCCACATCATCCGGCCAGATATAATCCCAGACGCCCGGCGTCGCGTTCTGGGTAGCGTTGAACCACGTCTTGCCGCCGTCAATGCTCAGGCGCACCACGTTGACATCCGTCGGTACCGTCACCTGGAAGTGCGGACGCACGTTATTAGTCAGATTATCGTTGGGAATACCGCTGTCATTGACCAGTTCAATATTATTAATGGCGATTTGCGTGTCCACCGTCACCGTCAGCGATGCAGAATGGCTGGTGTTCCCCGCTTTATCTTCGACTGACACACTCAGGGTATAATCACCATCCGCCCACGCCCCTGTCGGCGTAAAGCTCCATCCGCCTGTGCCTTTCGTGGCGTCAAATGTGGTGGTGACGCCGCCATGCTCCACGCTGACCGTAACGCGAACGGCATCATCATCAATATGCTGCAGGGCAAATGTCGGCTGGGTGCTATTCGTCATGTTATCGCCCTGGACACCGGTATCGTCCGCGCTATTCAGTACGATGACCGGCACTGACAGCGTGGTATCCACCGCGAAATCGATGGTCTTCGTCACTGTATTGCCTGCTTTATCAGTCGCTTCCACCGTTAGCGTGTATTGACCATCTGCCAGGTCTGTCGGCCAGATATACTCCCAGCTTCCTGCCACGCCCGGAGTTGCCTGAACCCACGAATTACCACCGTCAATGCTCAGACGGACTTCATTGACATCCGTCGGTACCGTCACACGAAAGTGGGGACGGTCGTCGTTGGTCATATTATCGCCTTTCACGCCGCTATCGTTGACCAGTTCCACCCCATCAATGGCGATTTGGGTATCGATAACGACCGTCAGCGGTGCTGAGTAGTTGGTATTTCCTGCCTTATCTTCTACTTTCACCGTTAACGTGTAGCTGCCATCCGCCCACGTATTCCCTGGTGTAAATAACCAACTACCATTGAGGTGAGAAAGTTCGATCTCTTCGCTCACGCCATTGTGCATCACCTGTACGACGACCCGATGCGCATCGGCATCAACACCGGAAATAGCAAAACCTGGCTTATTGATGTTGGTCAGGTTATCGCCTGTAACCCCCGTATCATCCTTAGAAAGCAGGGAAATCACCGGCGTTGATACTGTGGTATCGATAGTAAAATCGAATACCGCGCTGTTCGCTTTATTACCCGCAATGTCCTCAACCTTGACATAAACCTGATGCAAGCCTTCCGTTAAATCTGAAGTAAAGGTATAGGCCCATGAACCATCAGGTTGTTGCGTGGCAACACCGATCTGCGTATCAGACGCGGCATCCCATACCTGAACACTGATAATGTCCGGATCAATATCTTTTAGGTGCAAGGTAGGTTTAACGATATTCGTTAAATTATCATCTGAAATTCCCGAATCTGAATCCGGGCTCAATGAAACTATCGGTATTGAAATAGCAGTATCGACGCTAATTAAGAAAGGATCCGAATGGGCAATGTTGCCAGCGATATCTTCAACTGAAGCAGTTATTCTATGATCGCCATCAACCAAACCTTGATCGGCTTTCAGAGTATACTCCCATCTGCCATCTTTATTTGTTCTGACCTCAGCGATCAGTGCACCATCAATATAGAGTTTAACCGTTGAATAGGGTGCAGCGGTTCCTGTCAGTGCAGGATTCTTTTCATTAATAATATGGTCTGTATTATCAACCCCCGTATCGTTGACCAACTCTATTGTTGGTTTTTGCGTTTGCGTTACGATTTGGAAATTATACGCTGATGAGGAGGCAGTATTACCGGCAATATCTTCTACCTTTACCGTTACGTCATGCGAGCCATCGGATAACGCTGTGGTAAATTGAAAATTCCATACACCATCATCGCCAGCAATAGCCTCGCCACTTAACACACCGTCGACATAGATGGAAACCTTAGCATTAGCTTCAGCCATCCCGGTAAACAACGGCGTATTAATTTTAGTAATCATATCGCCTTTAACGCCAGAATCAGCGCTATCATGCAACATAACAGTAGGGATCGGCGTAAAGCTATCAATGGTAAGCTGATAATCTACAGATGACGTTCTTCCTAAAGGATCGATGGATTCAACCGTAATCTTATAAACATTGTCAGACAGATTTCGGGAAATATCAAAATTCCAGTTACCGTCTGCATCCGCAGTCGTCACGCCTATCGTTTTACCATCGATAAGGATATTTACGGTAGCAAACCTATCCGCTGTTCCCAGTAATGTCAGAGCATTATGTTTATTGGTAATCCAGTCGCCTTTTGCACCGGAATCATCACTGGCATCGAGTTCCGCTTTTGGAGGTACAACTTCAGTTTGAATAGTAAAAGAATATTTAACAGTAGAGGATTTATTACCGGCGGCATCCTGAGAAATGATTTCAATATCATAGGCGCCCTGAAGAAATTTATTACTAAACTGATAATTCCAGGTCCCGTTTGAGTCAACCTCAATGCTGTCATATAATTTACCATCTCGCATCAATAAGATGGTAGACTTTGGCTCTGCCGTACCGACTAAAGCCGGTAAATCATTCCCTGATAAAATTATACCATTCGGTAAAACAACAAAATCCTCCAAAGAAACCGTCGGAGGTACAGGGGCAACAGTATCGATAACGTAACTAAAGGAAAAATCCTTTTTGTTGCCAGCGACATCTTCAACAGTGAACGTAAGATTGTTAATCCCTTCCACTGAGTCGGAAGTGAAATTGAACGTCCATTCGCCCTTGTCATTCGCTTTAAAAATAACCTCTTCGCCAGTCTCACTATTTATGACACTGATAATAGCATTTGGCTCAGTTTTACCTGTAAAGGTTGGGCGAGTATTGTTAGTAACGTTATCTCCGACAATACCGCTATCATTCGTCGTTTCAATCTCAGCGCTGAAATAGCTGATACGTGTATCAATAGTAAAAGGCAGATTTGCCGTCGCTGAGGTATGCCCGGCAATATCAGTAGCTGTTGCTGTTATATTGTATTCGCCATCCTTGAGCGGCGTAGTAAGCGTATAGCTCCATGTCCCATCTTTAGCAACAATGACCTCACCAAGATGTTTAAGTCCAAGATAAATAGAGACTGTAGAACCGGGTTCCGCCACACCAATAAATGTTGGCAGGGTGCTATTTGTAATGCTGTCATTTTTAATGCCGGAATCACTACTATCATCCAGCTCAATCGTCGGCTTTTCCGGAGCAATGGTGTCGGTTATGATACTATCCGTCGTTTCGTTTTTATTACCTGCTTTATCTACGGCAACGACTTTTATACTATTTTCGCCCTCAGATAATTCATTATCTTTAAATTCATAACTCCAGTTTCCATCTTTATCGACATCAACACTGGCAACCAGTTTATTATCTACATAAATGTCAACCTTGGCATTCTCTTCCGCCGTACCAACAATTGAAGGCGTCAAGGTCGGCGTTAAGCCCTTATGACCAGACACACTACTTTCAGGCGAAAGTTCAAATGTTGGCTTATCGGTAACGGAATCGATAGTAATGACAAGTTTGGTGCTACCGCTCCCATCAGCAGTCTTGGCCTCTGCCTCCAGATTGTATGTTCCATCAGTCAATGTTTCAGGCGCAGTGAAGGTGAAGTTACCCAAACTATCCGCTACAGCCTGACCGACAGCAATACCATTAATTTTAATAATGACCGTGGCATTGGGAGCAGTGCTACCTACAAACTGAGGTTTGGTAAAATTAGTTATACTATCATCTTTGCTACCGCTGTTACTCTCGGCCGCAAGTGCTAATGTGACTTTAAGCGGCTCTTTAACAGACTCGGCATCGAGCTTATTTTCCTCATTTTTACTGCTATTACTTTTGCCAGTGCTGGTATTTTTATTAATAGGTTGAGGAAGAACTTTTTCAGCATCGTTCTGTTTAGAAGCCTGCGTTGCTTTAGCCTGTGTATTTTGCTGGGAAGCATCGCTTTGCTGAGCCAGATTGTCTTTTGCTACATTGTCAGCCAAAAAGTTCTGCAGCATTTCTTCAATTTGCTTTGACGAGTTCTGTACTTCAAACGCTTCATTGAGCGCTTTTTCTGCAGCCTCCTTAGCTTTCTCTGCTTCTTCCTTCGCCTTATCAGCTTCTTTCTTTGCGTTTTCAGCATCGTCAAGCTGCTTTTTTAATTCCTCTTCTTCCTTCTTATTTCGTCGTTTGCCATTACCTTTCTTTTCTACCTGAGCAGAATCAACCAATGAGCTGTCAATTCTCTCTAGTTGAATATCTTTTAAATCTACGCTGCCCAGAATTTTAGCGCCGGTAATAGTCTTATCTTTAAATTTAACAGCGAGGTTATTGCCTTTGATACTTGAATAAAGAGCGCCATTGACAATGATCACTGACCCATGCGGCGTGGTAATGTTCATGTCTGGCCCGGAAAGAGAAACTTTTGCACCTTTGGCATTACCCAAAGAAGATAAATCAATTACAGAATTTTGATCGGCAAAAAACTTTTGTATGCTTTTATTTCCCATAATATTATATTCACTCTCAAGGTGTATCTAATCGTTTAGTATTAACTGGTTCTGAAAAGGCTTTGTCCACGCCTTTCATCAAGGGAGACAACAGGTATTCCATAATGCTGTGTTTTCCGGTAATTACACTGGCGTCAACAGTCATACCTGGTTTTAACCACCGTAAATCATCTTCATTAACATCGAATGCAATAATTACTTTATAATAACGCTGAATTGTTCCTCCGGTATTTTCCTCATAAGAATCAGGGCTAATATTATCGATAGTCGCATTATACGATTTTATCTTTGGTTGGATAATTGACTGGACATCCAGCTTAACGGCTTCATCTACATATATTTGGTCACGGTATTTGGGTAATATTTTCACATCGGCCAGCATAGTCCTTACTTTTGGTTTTATTTCAAAAAGTAAGTCCGCCGCCTGGATCACACCACCATGAGTAGTGGCACTTTTATTGATTTTATAAATCACACCGTCAACCGGTGAATAGATATCCTCCTCATTTATCTGCTTCTCTATTACTTTTAATGTAGAGTTAACAACCTCAAGTTCCTGAAGATTTTTAGATATTATTTTAGATAAAGATAGTCGCAATTCATTATTAAGCGCCTCAATATCATTAACAACCAGCTCAATATCATCTTTTTTTAAAGTGATACTACTTTCAATATCATTAATTTCAGACTTAACTTTTATATAAGCCTGTTTCTTGTTAAGAAAATTGGTATATGGGCTAATTCCTTTTTTTACCAGTGGGGAAAGAATATTTATTTCTTCGGCAAGCAATGCTAGTTCTTTTTCTTTCGAACTCAGCTTCTCTTGTAATCCGCTAATCTCAGAATCAAGAGAGGTTTTTTTTAACTCTTTAGCTCTTATCTGACTATGCACTAATTCAATATTCGCTTTTACCTCTTTATTGCTTAAAGAACGGGTGCCATCCAGGGTAATCAACCCACTCTCACTTTCTTTATCAAGAATGAAAGATATTTCGTTAACATCCTTATCCAGATACCCTTTTTGAGTTCTATACCTTTGATATTCTTTTTGCAGATCAAGGTTAACGACCTTTGCAAGGAGTTCTCCTTTTTTTACAGTATCACCCTCGGCCACATAAATATCTTGTATCGTCCCTCCTTTAGAAAGAGATATTAACTGAGCATTATCTTTAGTGGTGATAACGCCCTGACCATGAACCACTGAATTAATTTCTATAAAGTAGGTAAGGATAATAATTAAGATCGTCAAAGAAATAATTATCATCATGAGATGATCGCTTTGTCTTCTATTCATTTCATTCCATTTAACTCACTTTCAGTATTTCCTTTTAAATAATCCATTAAATGAAAAATCAATGAGAGCTGCTGTAACTTTAAAATATACAGGCTATATTTGCTGTCGACCATGCTTACATATGCCTGAAATGCTTCATTACGGCTTGAAATTAAATCAAGCAAACTTTTTTGCCCTAACTGAAACTCCTGCTCATATAATTCAGTAAGCTGTAACGCGTTTGTATGTGAACGTTCCGCCACTGAGTAAGTCTCTTTTGCAGCGGCGTATCTTGAAAGTTGTGAATCAATGTTATAACGCGTTTTAATCAAAAAATCGTCAATTTGCAGCTTAGCCTGCGAGTAACTTGCCACCATTTTTCTTTCCTGGGCTGAATTTCTGAACCCATTAAAAATGTTGAAACTGACATTGATACCCGTTTTAAATTCATCTTCATAATCACTTTTTTTGGCACTACCGCTCGGATTATTCTGTACATAGCTGGACACGAGATCTACAGTCGGAAAATAGGATGATTTTGCGGCATTAATATCTTCGGTCGCGGCTTTTCGGGTATTGACAAGCATCTTATAGTCATCGTTGTATTTCATCACCATGTCCATAAGTTTTTCAGGACTTTCGACAAAGATATATTTTTTGAAGAGGTTGAATTTTTCATCGCTTTGAATCTGATCTGGTGATAAATTCAGACCAGTCATATTCTGCATTTTATACATTTCATCATCCAACATCGACTGATACATAATGCTTCTGGTATTTAATGCATCGATAGATACTTGTACTTTACGCATATCAGATTGCATCGCTACACCGGAAGATACCAGCAGCGAAAAAGTTTCCAGCATCTTTTTATAAAACTCTTTCTCCAGATTTACGCCATCAATCATTTCACGATATTTACTGATGTTATAATAGGTTGTCACAACCTCCTGAGACACTATATTCTTTGTTTTTTCATAGTCAGTTTTACTATTATCTCTTTCGTATTCAGATTTCCTGATATTAGCCCCCCTCACTCCAAAATCTGTTATTCGGTATGATAAAGACACCTTATTTTCAACGTTTCTCTCGGTACCTGATGACTCTTTTCTGTTATTATTAAGGCCAGATGTTAGATCCAGGGTAGGATAAAGTGCTGCCCGTGAAAGATCTAAGTCACTGTTTTTCTTTTCAGTCTCATAATATGAAACAGCAACAGAGGGCTGATGCGTTAATGCGGCATTAACTAAATCTCTTAGAGGAATGACCGGAAGCTCGCTGGCGTATGTACTTTGTGTAATAAAAGCAGTCGTCAGAAAAAACATCTTAATCTTCATTTTTTTCCTCCTTGTTTAACAAACGTTGCTTTACTATTTCCTGATACATAGATGTTATTTTTTCCATTAATGGCATATAGGTATCACGGTAGCTAACCATTTCAGCACTAATCTCTTTAGTATTGGCAATAATCTTTTTATCAGTAGCCGATAGATCGGATAGCGCTAAATGAACATTGTTCATATCCTCATCCATTTCTGTTCTCAGCCCATCGAGAGTATGAGAAATATCGGCACTGCCAGCGGCAATATCGTTTATGGTCTTACCATGTGAAAGAGATTCCTGATAACATTTATCAACTGATTCCATTATTGAATCATTCTTTTTGTCTATAATATTTTGTATTGTACTCATTGCCTCCAGTCGTGCATTATTATCAGCAAGCAGGGTATTACCTTCAGATAAACGAGAGGTAATTGTTATTACACCGTCAACTAATTTTTTGGTATTTTCGTTATTGCTTACCAGATAACCATCAATCAGCGTAGAAAGTTGTTCCAGTTTTGCTGAGTTATCCAATAGTCGGTTTTGCAAAGTGACAAAGCTATCTGATAGCATCACTCGTTTCTTTTCTTCGTCCTGCGTCCGTAAGTTTTCAACTGTCAGGTAGTTATCAAAAAACGCTTTAAACAACTCTTTAAATTCTACAAGCGTCTCTGATTCAACCCGCAGGCTTCGTTGTTTATTATTGGATCTGTTGCTTATGATTTTTAATTTTTTGATTTCCGTAGAAACAAGGGAATAGGAGCTGCGAACAAAAACACTTTGTGAGGTCAGGAGTATGGCGCAAACAACACCATAGATAGAAGATACAAATGCGGTATTCATCCCTTTCAATGGTTCAGAAAGCGACGCTACCATTGTCACGATCATATTAAGTGTATTACTTGCATTATCACCGCCAACATCTGATGGCGAGCTCAATAAATTCCCGATTGAACCAATCGTAATAGACAGACCCGCAAACGTCCCCAACAGGCCAACAAGCGTCGACACATTGCTACAACTCATAATAAATGACAATCGTTGGTTACGGGCAGTAGACACATTGTCATCTAATTCCATCAGCAAATTGAAATCACACTGTTTGGGTTCCCCGGCAAACAAAACCTGATTGAGGTTAGAAAGAATGCTATTTTTTCTACTGGCGTCCTGAGATATTAATATGTCTTTTGCTGAAATATTTTTAAAAATAGTGAATAATGCACACAAAGAGCCTGTAATATAAATGGCAATAATGACTCCATTGTAAACTGCAGAAACCATAAAGTTATCAAAAACATACTCTCTTATACCGGGAAAAGATAAAGCGGAAAAAGGGAGTATGGCAAGAAAAAAACAGACAAACAAATAGCGGTAATGATTTATATATTTCACTCTGACACCTTTTTATTAATAGTCGTGATAATAGCTTTACTCGTTGTACTTGATGCTGCGGAGTTAACACTCATGTCAATAACTACATCAGGATATATTTTCTTGATCTCTTTCATCAAAATAATTCCCCGTTCATATCCCAGTCGTAAAGAGTCAGAGAAAGAGATGTCTGCCTGAGGAATAACCATTTCTATCAATAAATTACTATTGATTTTGTCTTCTAACCAAGCCTTTATTTTATGAGTGTCCTCTTCTGAAAAGCTTCTCAGCCTGCCATGATACGTAATAACAAGCTCATTTTTTGTAGATGTTATATCAGTTTTCTGACCATCGGCGATATCGTATACTCCAACCTCCTTACCTGACATTGTAGTAATTCCGTCCGACACATCTTGTGTATTCACTTCCTTATTAACTATTTCATTAGGATTTGAATTGTCATTGGCTCCGCTATTTTGAGCAGTAGATTTAGTCTTATTCTCTATATTTGCTTTATAAACTTTAATTGAGTTGTCATACATAATAATCATATTATTAAGTGCAAACACCAACATAAGAAATATAAAAATGCACAATACCGTAGAGAATGTATCAACAAAACTAGGCCACGGATTACTTTCGTCTTCCATGTTGTCTCCTGATATTACATTGTGAATAAAATGTTTTTGTGGATTAGAAAGGATAAAGGATGCTCAACTTATTCAGAAAGTGAACGCTACCGCCCTTGGCTTCCTGCTACCAATACGCTTTATAGATTTCAGTTTTCCTACATCTCGTAATCAGAAAAATAAAAACAATGACGCCATTTTTATGCGCCCACAACAAAGATGAGTGCTTTAATTAAAAACACTCTTTATTTTTTAATTAGGTAGACATCAATTATTGCACTAACTATATCCTCCCCAATAATAGGTATCGCATAAGCTCTCAGCTCATAAATAAAAAATAGTCATCAGCAAATTAAAACCACTCGCCGATAAATAGATTTGTTAGCTAATCATTGAAACTCTAAATCATTTTAAGGACATATTTCTTTTTAATACGCGTTATAATCATACGTATTTAATAAATTTGCCTCCAGAGGATAAAATGAATTTTCACAATTAAAACATAGGGTCATAGGGACTTCAATATAACTTAAATCATTAAAAATATAATAAGTGGGGAGTAAAAAATTAGAATTGCGTAAAAAAATACATAAATAAAACCATTTTTTATATAAAGCCAGCTATAAGTAACAACTTTATCTTCAGCAATTAAAAATAAAGCAAGATGCACATATCATATTTGAGCGCATCACAAGCTAAAGCAAACATTTAATTAACCATTGATAATACCGACCATTCTCTAACGTTATTTTATAATATCTTTTTGTTGTCAAAAAATGGCTATAAATTATATATTTTGCAGATGAGATTTCTCTTTCATATTTAAGACAATCCGGGTTATTGCAGTACATTTATGAACTTCGGCTGGATAATGATGTGCCGAGGCGAGTCGGCCAGAGGCGATAAGCGACATTTTTCCGTAAGATATGCGCTTCTCTTTTTTGAAAGGGAGACAAAGACAATAATACCAGGTAAGAAAATGCCTGGTTTACACCAGGCATTTCAGCAGACGAGAACTATAGCGAAAATGCAAATAACGCTTTGAGTTTTTTACCAAAAATCAGAACGGAATGTCGTCGTCAAAATCCATTGGCGGTTCGTTAGACGGCGCTGGCGCGGATTGCTGTGGACGCGACTGCGCGCCGCCGCTGAACTGGTTGCCGCCCTGTGGCTGCTGAGGTTGTTGCGGTTGACCCCAACCCCCCTGCTGCTGACCGCCTGCCGGTGCGCCGCCGCCCTGACGACCACCCAGCATCTGCATCACGCCGCCGATCTGCGGAACGTTAATTTCAGTCGTATAGCGTTCCTGGCCACTCTGATCGGTCCACTTGCGGGTACGCAATTGACCTTCGATATACACCTGAGAACCTTTACGCAGATATTCGCCGGCCACTTCCGCCAGTTTGCCGAACATCACCACCCGGTGCCATTCAGTCTGCTCTTTCATTTCGCCGGTCTGCTTATCGCGCCAGGATTCAGAAGTAGCCAGCGTTAAGTTGGCGACAGCGCCGCCACTCGGCATATAGCGTACTTCCGGGTCCTGGCCCAGATTACCAACGAGAATCACCTTGTTTACGCCTCTGCTGGCCATAATTGAGTCTCCTGAATACGTTTCATAAATAGTGTAAACGCGTGAGTGTACCATTTCCACGTAGCATTTTAATAGCTGCGATGCAGGTTCCAGGTCACTCGCGCGAACCTCATATTGTTGCATACTTTAGCTGAAGATGCATTCCAATACTGTATATTCAAACAGGTTAAATTGTGTCATAATTAGCCGTTTCTGCCGTTTGTCCTTCAAACAAACCAGGCATCCGAGTCTCTACCGGGAAAGGTGAATGGATAAGATCGAAGTTCGGGGCGCCCGCACCCATAATCTCAAAAATATTAACCTCGTCATCCCACGCGACAAACTGATTGTCGTGACCGGGCTTTCGGGTTCAGGCAAATCCTCACTGGCTTTCGACACTCTGTATGCCGAAGGGCAGCGTCGTTACGTTGAATCGCTCTCCGCTTACGCGCGGCAGTTTTTGTCGCTCATGGAAAAACCGGATGTCGACCATATTGAGGGGCTATCGCCCGCGATCTCAATTGAACAGAAATCGACATCGCACAACCCGCGCTCTACGGTGGGTACTATTACCGAGATCCACGACTACCTGCGCCTGCTGTTTGCCCGCGTGGGCGAACCGCGTTGTCCGGATCATGACGTGCCGCTGGCGGCGCAAACCGTTAGCCAGATGGTCGATAACGTGCTGTCACAGCCGGAAGGCAAACGTCTGATGCTGCTGGCGCCGATTATTAAAGAGCGTAAAGGCGAACACACCAAAACGCTGGAAAATCTGGCAAGCCAGGGTTACATTCGCGCCCGTATTGACGGCGAAGTCTGCGATCTCTCCGATCCGCCGAAGCTGGAGCTGCAAAAGAAACATACTATTGAGGTGGTGATCGATCGCTTCAAAGTTCGCAACGATCTTTCCCAACGCCTGGCGGAGTCGTTCGAAACGGCGCTGGAATTATCCGGCGGCACGGCGGTTGTTGCCGATATGGATGATGAGAAAGCGGAGGAGCTTCTGTTCTCCGCCAATTTTGCCTGTCCGATTTGCGGCTACAGTATGCGCGAGCTGGAACCGCGTCTGTTCTCGTTCAACAACCCGGCAGGCGCCTGCCCGACCTGTGACGGCCTCGGCGTTCAGCAATATTTCGATCCGGACCGCGTGATCCAGAATCCCGACCTGTCGCTGGCAGGCGGCGCGATTCGTGGTTGGGATCGTCGCAATTTTTACTACTTTCAAATGCTCAAGTCGCTGGCGGAACACTATAAGTTCGACGTGGATGCGCCGTGGGCAAGCCTCAGCGCCAACGTACACAAAGTCGTGCTGTACGGTTCCGGCAAAGAGAACATCGAATTTAAATATATGAACGATCGCGGCGATACCTCCGTGCGCCGCCATCCGTTCGAAGGCGTGCTGCATAATATGGAGCGCCGTTATAAAGAAACGGAATCCAGCGCGGTGCGCGAAGAGCTAGCGAAATTCATCAGTAATCGCCCCTGCGCCAGCTGTGAAGGAACGCGACTGAATCGCGAAGCGCGCCATGTATTTGTGGAAAATACGCCGCTGCCTGCTATTTCCGATATGAGCATTGGCCATGCGATGGATTTTTTCACTAATCTCAAGCTTTCCGGGCAACGGGCGAAAATCGCCGAAAAAGTGCTAAAAGAGATCGGCGATCGCCTCAAGTTTCTGGTGAACGTCGGCCTGAACTATCTCACGCTCTCCCGCTCGGCAGAAACGCTTTCCGGCGGCGAAGCCCAGCGTATTCGTCTGGCGAGCCAGATAGGCGCCGGGTTAGTCGGCGTGATGTATGTGCTGGATGAACCGTCCATCGGTCTGCACCAGCGCGATAACGAACGGCTGCTGGGTACGCTGATTCATCTGCGCAATCTTGGCAATACCGTGATTGTGGTGGAACACGATGAAGACGCCATCCGCGCCGCCGACCATGTGATTGATATTGGCCCCGGCGCGGGCGTTCACGGCGGCGAGGTGGTGGCGGAAGGCCCGCTGGAAGCCATTATGGCGGTACCGGAATCACTGACTGGCCAGTACATGAGCGGTAAACGCAAAATTGAAGTGCCGAAACAACGCGTGCCGGCAAATCCAGAAAAAGTGCTCAAACTCACCGGCGCGCGCGGCAACAATCTGAAAGATGTGACCCTTACGCTACCGGTAGGGCTGTTTACCTGTATCACCGGCGTCTCGGGTTCCGGTAAATCGACGCTGATTAACGACACGCTGTTCCCCATCGCCCAGCGTCAGTTAAACGGGGCGACTATCGCCGAACCGGCGCCGTATCGGGATATTCAGGGGCTGGAACATTTCGATAAAGTGATCGATATCGACCAGAGCCCGATCGGGCGCACCCCGCGTTCCAACCCGGCGACCTATACGGGCGTCTTTACCCCGGTTCGCGAGCTTTTTGCTGGCGTGCCGGAGTCTCGCGCGCGCGGCTATACGCCAGGGCGATTCAGCTTCAACGTGCGCGGCGGTCGCTGCGAAGCGTGCCAGGGCGATGGCGTCATTAAAGTCGAAATGCACTTTCTGCCGGATATTTACGTGCCGTGCGACCAGTGCAAAGGCAAGCGCTATAACCGGGAAACGCTGGAGATTAAGTACAAAGGCAAGACCATCCACGAAGTGCTGGATATGACCATTGAAGAAGCGCGTGAGTTCTTTGATGCGGTTCCGGCGCTGGCACGTAAGCTGCAGACGCTGATGGACGTGGGACTGACCTATATCCGTCTTGGTCAGTCGGCGACGACGCTTTCCGGCGGCGAGGCCCAGCGCGTGAAGCTGGCGCGCGAACTGTCGAAGCGCGGCACCGGGCAGACGCTGTATATTCTCGACGAGCCGACCACCGGCCTGCACTTTGCCGATATTCAGCAGTTGCTTGACGTTCTGCATCAGTTGCGCGATCAGGGCAACACCATCGTGGTGATCGAACACAACCTGGACGTCATTAAAACGGCGGACTGGATTGTCGACCTCGGCCCGGAAGGCGGCAGCGGCGGCGGCGAAATTCTCGTCTCCGGTACGCCGGAAACCGTGGCGGAGTGCGAGGCGTCGCATACCGCCCGCTTCCTTAAACCTATGCTCAAATAACCTTCACGCCGCTTTCCGATTCGCCGGGAAGCGGCATCATTTTTCCTCATCCCGCCTCATTGTATCCGTGTTGAGCATTTGTGATTTGCGTGCCGCCTAGCTCTGACATGTGATAGCGCAAACGGTCTGTTATGGAAAACACCATGAAGTTGCCCTACGCAATCACACTACTGCTGTGCCTGTTTTTATCCGCCTGTACGCTGCCTGACCGCTTTAGCGCCGTGGCTTTTCAACAACTGACGCTATTACAAGCGCGCTCAACCCGCTTCCTGCAGGACGCGGCGCGAATACCGTGGCAAAAAGAGACACTGCTCAAGGATGACCGCGATATCCGCCAGACATTTTTTCAGGCTGAGCGGGTCGCCTGTCAAGGTGGGGATAAACACCGACTCGAAAATCTGGCGCTGCTGAAAAATCACTATTTGCGTCTTTATGCGCGGGTTATACAACGTAAGCAACCACTTACTTACATCCAGGCTGAGAGATACCAACAGCAAAATAATCAGGTCTGGAAATTAGCCATACAGGGTGAGTGTCTGCATTGGGGCGCACGCTGTACTCAGGGAGAAGAAAATGGCGTCTATTAACGAAATACATAACCTGATGACCACCGCCCGGGCCGAACACCCTGTAGCCTCCTCGACGATGGCCGAGTTTATCCAGGCGTATAAGCAGGCAAGAGAAGACAGCGACGACGCTATCCGCGAGTCCGCCGCGTTTATCGCCCGCGCGCTTCAGGAACATGCTCGCGGCTGGCTGGACGACGACGATATGATTATTCTGCTGGAAGGACAGCGGGACCTCGCCAGGCTACGCGCCAATAATGCACAAATCGCCCTCGGCAGCCGTATCCGGTCTACGGTCATCCGCCTCATTGATATCGCCCTGGCGTTGTCGGTCGGCGCGCTATAATCAGGACTGCGGCAACTGCTTGCGTTTATCTTCCGGCAGCGCATTTACCGCCTGTTGATAAGAGGCATCGACCAGATAATAGAGTTGTGAATCCGGCAGCGATCCGTCCAGATAGACCGTGCTCCAGTGCGCTTTATTAAGGTGCCGACTCGGTCGTACATCGCTGTGCTGCTGACGTAACAACTCTGCCAGTTCCGGGCTGGTTTTGAGAGAGGCTGCCGGGCGTCCTTCAACTTCTTTTACCATCGCGAAAAGTACATCTTCCACTTTAATTTGCGTCGCTTTCCAGTCGCTGTGGACGCTCTGCTCTGCGCCAGGTTTTGCCATGCAGTATTGCAGTAATTCCGAAATGGTCATTATCATTCCCCTTGTAGTGTCGCGATGATTTTACGTGGACCGCCGTGAATACGGTGCTCTCCCAACCAGATACCTTGCCATGTTCCTAACTGTAAACGCCCCTGGCGTACAGGCAGCAGCAACGAGACGCCCAATACTGACGACTTAATATGCGAAGGCATGTCATCCGCGCCTTCGTAATCATGTTCATACGCCGCATTATCGGGAACGGTTTTCAGGAAATGGCGCTCCATATCAGCGCGCACGGTGGGATCGCAGTTTTCGTTTAGCGTCAGCGAGGCCGAGGTGTGTAGCAACAACAGATGCAGCAAACCCGTTTCGACAGGCGGTAAGCCAGACAATTTATCGATAATTTCATCTGTTATCAGATGAAACCCGCGCGGCTTCTCGCTCAGTGTAATGGTGCGCTGATACCACATAGGCTGCTCCTTCCTAAAAACAAACGTCTCCTGAATAGTGTGCAGCAAGTCTGGAAAAGGTAAAAGCCAGCGGGGCAAGTTTGTGCAAAAATCATGCAAAAAAGGAGAGCCTGTCGCTCTCCTGATTTTTAGTACTCCGAGTTGACAATGACTTCCTCGCCAAACGCTCCTGCCTGCGGCAGCGGTTTGTAGGTGGAGTTAGCCGCGCGCAGGATGCGAATACCGCGGATACCACAATCACGAGCCGCGGTAATATCGTTATCCGAATCGCCGTAGAAGATACGCATGTTCTTCTCCTGCAGCCACTGTACTTTCGTATTTTGTTCCGGTTTATCGCCGGCGAAAATCACCGGATTCATATTCGCCGCCGGAATATGGAAGTTATCCGCCAGCGTTTTCGACACGGTTTCCGTTTTCGTCTGACTACGACCAGTGACAAAGTAAATACTGTCGCCACGGCGAACATGCATATCAATGAGCTGTCGGGCCACTTCTTTTGGAATACTGAACTCATCCCAGCCGTTGTTCATTTTTTCCCAAAAGGCCGGATTTTTCAGATAATCGTCGCTGTCCGGGGAGTAGGTTTTCTTTCCGCGCCAGAATCCGGGGCTGGAAAATAACACGGTGTCGTCAATATCAAAGCCGACCGCCATCGGCGGGCGTCCGGTGAGGCTGTTTTCAATCTGGGCGACAGAGACCCAATGGACAGGCGCTTGTTCCGCGAGTTTTGCAACGTTAGTGCCCGGATTGAGCGTCGAAGGGGAAGATACTAACGCATTCGCGGAATGGTTTAGCGTAAACAACAAACAGACGGCACTCAGCGCCAGGGTTATTTTTTTCATGCTTTTCCCTTAAAATTCAGAATATTATAGTTATTAAGATGAGTCTTTGCTCAAAAAACTATCTGACCATAACGCCAGTAACGGTCAAAAGGAAGGATTATCTGCGGTTTTGTTACGAAAAAAGAGGATGATCACAACAGCTATTGTCAGGCCGGAGGGCACTGTTATCGCCGTCCGGCCTGAATATTACATGACAGCGGCAAATGCCTTCGCCACGCGGTGTACATTTGAATCATTAAGCCCGGCGACACACATGCGGCCACTGGCAATCAGGTAAACGCCAAACTCATCGCGCAACCGCTCGACCTGCTCCTCGCTTAACCCGGTATAGCTGAACATACCGCGCTGCTCTAACAAGTAATCAAAGTTGCGGTCAGGCATCTCCGCCTTCAGCTCCTTCACCAGCGTCTGGCGCATCGATATAATGCGGTTACGCATCGCGTCGACTTCCGCCAGCCAGCTCGCTTTTAACGCCTCATCGCCCAGGACCGTAGCGACCACCTGAGCGCCGAAACACGGCGGACTGGAGTAAATTCGGCGCACCGTCGCTTTTAGCTGTCCCAGAACCCGCGCGGCGATTTCGGCATCTTCACACACCACGGACAGGCCGCCGACGCGCTCGCCGTACAGCGAGAAAATCTTCGAAAAAGAATTACTGACTAACGCAGGTAACCCGGCGCTGGCAATGGCGCGAATAGCGTAAGCATCCTCATCCATGCCTGCGCCAAACCCCTGATAGGCAATATCAAGGAACGGAATCAGATCGCGCGCTTTCACTATTTCAATCACCGCATCCCATTGCGAAGGCGTTAAATCCGCCCCGGTCGGGTTGTGACAACAGGGGTGCAGCAGCACGATACTGCGCGCAGGTAACGTATTCAGCGTGGCCAGCAGATCGTTAAAACGGATGCCGTTAGTCGCGTCGTCATACCAGGGGTAAGTACTCACTTCGAATCCTGCCCCGGCAAATATCGCAATATGGTTTTCCCAGGTGGGGTCGCTCACCCATACGCCTGCGTCGGGGAAATAACGCTTCAGGAAATCCGCGCCCACTTTCAGCGCGCCGGAACCGCCTAATGTCTGGATAGTGGCCACGCGCTGTTGCTGAAGAACCGGGTGATCGGCGCCAAAGAGCAAAGGCGCGATAGTATGGCGATAAGTATTGAGTCCTTCCATCGGCAGGTACAGCGAAGCGCCATGCGGCTGCGCGTTAAGCCGGGCTTCGGCTTCGGCCACCGTTTTGAGCTGTGGGATAATCCCGTCTTCGTTGTAATACAGGCCAATGCTCAGATTTACTTTGTCGTGACGGGAGTCGTCTTTAAAACGCTCCATCAGTGAAAGAATCGGATCGCCGGCATAGGCGTCAACTTTTTGAAACACGCGATGGTTCTCCAGGTTTACAGAGGGCAGGAAATAACACAATAAACCGGAAGGACGAGAAGATCGAGAGGATGTTGTGGTGGATGCGCATATTACCGGATAGCGGCGTGAACGTCTTATCCGGCCTACAGCCAATGCGCGATACAAGCCGGATAAGCGCAAGCGCCACCCGGCCCGCCGCGTATTTAATCAATATACTTCATCGCCACCCTTGAGGTCAGGCGCGTGATAAGTTCGTAAGCACTTACTTTTGTCATTTCAGCGATACGTTCAACCGGCAGACCTTCACCCCATAAGACCACCGGATCGCCCGCGTTATCCTGCGCGTTTGGCCCCAAATCCACGCAAATCATATCCATCGCCACCCGCCCGACAATCGGGACTTCACGACCATTGACCAGTACTGGCGTACCGGAAGGCGCCGCTCGTGGGTAGCCATCGCCATAACCCATCGCCACTACGCCCAGGCGCGTGTCGCGCTCACTCACCCATGTCCCGCCGTAACCCACCGGTTCGCCCGCTTTGTGGTCACGCACCGCGATCAAACTGGAGGTTAAGGACATCACCGGCTGAAAACCAAAATCCGGCCCCCAGGGTTTGTGTTCCAGCGGCGATACGCCATACAAAATGATGCCCGGACGCGCCCAGTCAAAGTGAGACTGCGGCCACAGCAGAATACCGCCAGACGCGGCAATAGAGCGCTGCCCGGGTTTACCCTGACAGAAGGCATTAAAAATGTCGAGCTGATGTTCGGTAGCGCCGCATTCCGGCTCATCTGCACGGGCAAAATGGCTGACGATATTCACCGGCTGGCGTACATTTTTACAGTGCGTCAGACGCTGGTAGAACGCCTCCGCCTCTTCGGGACGCACGCCGAGACGATGCATACCGGTATCCAGTTTCATCCAGACCGTTACCGGCTCCGCCAGCTCCACCGCCTCCAGGGCGGCAAGCTGCTCCTGATTATGTACGGCGGTATGCAGACATTGCGCGGAAATGGTCGGCAAATCGGCGGCGTCGAAAAAACCCTCCAGCAGCAGGATAGGCTGCGTGATCCCGCCCGCTCGCAGACGTAGAGCCTCTTCAAGACGCGCCACGCCAAAAGCGTCAGCATCAGGGAGCGTTCGCGCGGTCTCCAGAAGACCGTGTCCATAAGCGTTCGCTTTCACCACCGCAACCAGCTTACTGGCAGGCGCCAGTTCACGCAGACGTTGCAGGTTGTGTCGCAGAGCGCGGCGGTTAATGACGACTGTTGCCGCTTGCATTTGAATTCCTTGTTAACAGAATGACGGAGAGTTACTCATCATCGTATTGCGGTCCCGCATAGTTATCGAAGCGCGACCACTGACCATTGAACGTCAGACGAACCGTACCGATAGGACCGTTACGTTGCTTACCAATAATAATTTCAGCAATGCCTTTTAAGTCGCTGTTCTCGTGATAAACCTCATCACGGTAGATAAACATAATTAAGTCGGCATCCTGTTCAATAGAGCCGGATTCACGCAGGTCGGAGTTCACCGGACGTTTATCCGCGCGTTGTTCCAGAGAGCGGTTAAGCTGTGATAGCGCCACGACCGGCACCTGGAGTTCCTTCGCCAGCGCTTTCAACGAGCGGGAAATTTCGGCGATTTCCAGAGTACGGTTATCAGAAAGCGACGGCACGCGCATCAATTGCAGGTAGTCGATCATAATCAGACTTAACCCGCCATGTTCGCGGAAAATACGCCGCGCGCGCGAACGGACTTCTGTCGGCGTAAGACCTGAGGAGTCGTCAATATACATATTGCGTTTCTCCAGCAGAATGCCCATCGTGCCGGAGATTCGCGCCCAGTCTTCATCATCGAGTTGACCGGTACGAATACGTGTCTGATCGACGCGGGACAGCGAGGCCAGCATACGCATCATGATCTGTTCGCCGGGCATCTCCAGACTGAAGATCAGTACCGGTTTATCCTGCAACATCGCCGCATTTTCGCAGAGGTTCATCGCAAAAGTGGTTTTACCCATGGAGGGACGCGCCGCGACGATAATCAAATCCGAACGCTGTAACCCTGCCGTCTTTTTATTGAGATCCTGATAGCCGGTATCCACGCCTGTAACGCCATCGTGCGGTTGCTGGAACAACTGCTCAATACGCGCCACGGTAGCGTCGAGAATCTGGTCGATGCTTTTCGGACCTTCGTCTTTGTTGGCCCGGTTTTCCGCGATCTGGAAGACGCGCGACTCCGCCAGATCCAGCAGTTCGTCGCTATTACGCCCCTGTGGATCGTAACCAGCGTCCGCAATTTCATGCGCCACCGCGATCATATCGCGGACCACGGCGCGTTCGCGCACAATGTCCGCATAAGCACTGATGTTCGCCGCGCTTGGCGTATTTTTAGACAACTCCGCCAGATAGGCGAAGCCGCCGACGCTGTCCAGTTGGCCCTGCCGCTCCAGCGATTCCGCGAGCGTAATCAGGTCGATAGGACTGCCGCTTTCCTGCAAGCGCCCCATCTCCGTAAAGATATGGCGATGCGGACGGGTATAGAAATCTTCCGCCACCACGCGCTCGGCCACATCGTCCCAGCGCTCGTTATCCAGCATTAAACCGCCCAACACCGACTGTTCCGCTTCAATCGAGTGCGGCGGCACTTTTATCCCGGCAACCTGCGGATCGCGGTCGCGGGCATCAGTCTGTGGTTTGTTGAAGGGTTTATTTCCTGCCATAGTGAATGGAGTTACCGAGATAGTGATTGGGTCGAAAGATTACCACATTTCTTTTGGAGGAAGCATGGCAACGCGTATTGAATTTCACAAGCATGGTGGTCCGGAAGTGCTTCAGACCGTGGAGTTTACGCCAACGGAACCGGCGGAACACGAAATCCAGGTTGAGAACAAAGCCATTGGTATCAACTTCATCGACACCTATATCCGTAGCGGACTCTATCCTCCCCCGTCGTTGCCTGCGGGCCTGGGAACCGAAGCTGCGGGTGTGGTCAGTAAAGTCGGCAACGGCGTGGAGCATATTCGCGTGGGCGATCGCGTCGTCTACGCGCAGTCAACGCTCGGCGCTTACAGTTCTGTCCATAACGTCCCCGCAGATAAAGCCGCGATTTTACCTGACGCCATTTCCTTCGAACAGGCGGCAGCCTCTTTTCTCAAGGGGTTGACCGTTTTTTACCTGTTGCGCAAAACCTATGAAGTGAAACCCGACGAACCCTTCCTGTTTCATGCCGCTGCGGGCGGCGTCGGTCTGATCGCCTGCCAATGGGCGAAAGCGCTGGGCGCGAAGCTTATCGGTACCGTCGGTAGCGCGCAAAAAGCGCAGCGGGCGCTGGACGCCGGCGCCTGGCAGGTAATTAATTACCGTGAGGAGAGCATTGTCGAACGGGTAAAAGAGATCACCGGCGGCAAAAAAGTCCGCGTGGTCTATGACTCCGTGGGGAAAGATACCTGGGAAGCCTCACTGGACTGCCTGCAACGTCGGGGACTGATGGTCAGTTTCGGCAATGCGTCCGGCCCCGTCACTGGCGTGAATTTAGGTATTCTGAATCAGAAAGGCTCCCTGTATGCCACGCGACCTTCACTACAGGGGTATATTACGACGCGTGAAGAACTGACCGAAGCCAGCAATGAATTGTTCTCATTGATCGCCAGCGGCGTGATTAAAGTTGATGTGGCTGAAAATCAACGCTATGCGTTAAAAGATGCCCGTCGCGCGCATGAGGTGCTGGAAAGCCGGGCCACACAGGGCTCAAGCCTGCTGATTCCGTAATAGCTCTGCAAAGAAATTGGGCTTCCACCCGGGAAGCCCTTTCTTTTTTTGTTCGGCTGTATGTAGGGTACAGCGCGATGAATTCGTTACCTGCGCAATCATGACAGATTTAATAATCGATTCCTATTTGCCTGTGAGGGCAAAGTTCCAGGTTGTGACGAACCGCTCAATACCTTAGTAAAACCGACGGTTATTGCGCTGATACTGTGGGATTTTTGGCGTTTTTACTGCTTTGATCACCCACACCACAGCCACCGCCAGCAGTAGCCACGGTAACAGCTTGATCATCAGGGCGAACATTCCGCCCAGGAACATGACGGCAGTCGCTACAACCAGCGCGGTCAGAATGCCCAGCAAGGAGACGCCCGTCACCATTAACATCAGAAAAAAGCCAAGCACAAAAAGTAGTTCCAGCATAGTCGCTCCCCATAGAGATGGCATTGCCCGGCGGCACGGCGCTTACCGGGTTTGGTCAGGTAAGCTATTACAAAAATCATGCCAATATTTATGTTTTTGATATATAAAGAAAACGCCCTGCAAGACCGCACAGAGCGTAGTGAGATTGACTAATTTTTGGCGAACTTTTAACGCTTGTCTGCTACCAGTTTTAGCGCCTGCTCCAGTACAGCAACATCCGCGCCAGCTTTATGGGCGTTTTCGCTCAGATAGCGACGCCACTGCCGCGCGCCGGGGATGCCCTGGAACAACCCCAGCATATGGCGAGTGATATGCCCCAGATACGCTCCCTGGCTCAATTCACGCTCAATATAGGGATACATCGCGCGAACCACCGCAACCGGGTCGGCATCGATGGTATCGGCGCCAAAGATCTCCCGATCCACCGCGGCCAGTATACCCGGATTCTGATAAGCTTCGCGGCCAACCATGACGCCATCCATATGGCGCAGGTGCTCCTTCGCCTCTTCCAGCGATTTGATGCCGCCGTTAATGGACATGGTCAGGTGCGGAAAATCCCGCTTTAGCTGATAGACGCGCGGGTAATCCAGCGGCGGGATCTCACGATTTTCTTTCGGGCTTAAGCCAGAAAGCCAGGCTTTGCGCGCATGGATAATAAACATCTCGCATTCGCCCTGACCGGAAACCGTATTAATGAAATCACACAGAAACGCATAACTGTCCTGATCGTCAATACCAATGCGGGTTTTTACCGTCACCGGAATCGAGACGACATCACGCATGGCTTTAACACAATCGGCGACCAGTTGCGCATTGCCCATCAAACAGGCGCCAAACATACCGTTTTGCACGCGATCGGAGGGGCACCCTACGTTGAGGTTAATTTCATCGTAGCCACGCGCTTCCGCCAGCTTTGCACAATGCGCAAGCTGAGCCGGATCGCTTCCACCAAGCTGTAGAGCGACCGGATGCTCTTCTTCGCTGTAAGCCAGATAGTCACCCTTACCGTGAATAATCGCACCCGTGGTCACCATTTCGGTGTAGAGCAGCGTCTGGCGAGACAGCAAACGCAGGAAATAGCGGCAATGTCTGTCCGTCCAGTCGAGCATAGGCGCGATGGAGAAGCGATAAGCAGGTAAAGCGGAGGACTGGGTTTCAGGCTGCATGGCGAATAAATAAGCATCCGGTTAAAAAAGGGGCGTTACTATAGCATAACGCTAAACCGGAGGCGTAGCGCCTCCGGTGAAAGCACCTCAGAATGTCATTGTAAGCTGCGCGCCTGCCCCCCAGGTTTCATCTTCGCCGTACAGTCCCATTAAATCGAGATGCACACGGTTAAAGGGCGCAAAGCCAAGACCGCCGGTAACCACATTGCTATCGTTATTTTTCACATCCGCACGATACCCTGCGCGCACCGCCAGCCATGACAACGGTCGAACTTCAGCGCCGACACCCACGTACTGTGAATTGTCTTCGCTCTTAAAGCCTTTCGTTTCCGTCAGATCGCCATCGGCACTTACGGTCAGCAAATCGTTATGCCATGCGATGCCCGCGGTAACCAGGGGGCGGATTTGGTATGTATCTTTGTAGTTGGTGGTTTCTCCCGTCATACCATTAGTGATGTAAATATCTTTCGTATCGATATCGCGAGATACCAGATTTTGCCCGCTCAGCCCCAGCGTCCAGTTTTCACCGATATCGGCAGCAAGCCCCGCATCAATGTTAAAACCCGTATTGTCATTGCGATAACGGCTGCTATTCCAGTCGCTACTGTCGTAGTTATAAATTGAGGTGGTGTAGTTATAGAGCCAGGTTTTTTGCAGTTTTGGTGTAACGCCAATGGAAACAGGCACCTCGCCCACCACAAACTGCTTCGCCAGCGCAATACCGTAGTCAGACACAATCGCTACCCGCCCCGACGCGGTAGAGTTTAAATGCTTTGTAATTTCGTCAGACCCCAGCAAAGCAGCGCGTCCTGCTTCACGAAGCGCGACACGTTCATCATGCTGGATATCGCGCAGATACTGAATATCGTTCTGATCAATGGACGAACTCACGCGCCCATGCGCATAACCTTTGGCGATAAACGCCACGGAAAGCGTTTGCCATGGAATACTTACCGCCAACCCGGCGCCGGCATTGGCGCGGGCGGTTTTTCCGTTGAGATATTCCAGCTCATCGGCCAGGTCGCGCGCGGCGCCCTGAAATTGATTCAGCACGCCTCGCGGATTGAGCAGAATTTGCCCCAGCGTAAGGTTATCGACGACCTCATCGTAGTAATCCACTTTATCGCTGATATCGTCAATTTCATCCTGGAGATTGTCTTTATCCGTAATCTGGACGCCGACCGCAGGAAGGACAACAGTGATATTGTCTTCCGGTTTGGCTTTTGCCAGTAACGCCGGATTTAATAGTACTCCGCTGCCATAATTCGCGGACGCGACGCCCGTCCCGCCCATTGCGTCATTACGCGCTTCCGTCCAGGTATTGGCGGCGCTCGCCTGCTTTGCCATAAAAAGCGAGACCGCGATAGCAATCAGTGAAAGTTTGACGTTTTTGTTCACAGTTAGCCCATCTTATTATCAGGTGAAGTAATCCCTCCGCCACGCTTTACCGGACAGAGGCGAACCATTGCTGTGAAATAGTGATGTTAAATCCTGTTGTTATAATATCGACCCTCATTATGTATAGATGAGAATACTGGCGCGGAAAAGCTTAGCAGGCGATATATTGTCGCGGGGTAATTTCAGAGTTTTAAGCAGCTCGTGGTAAAGTAGTGGATTAGACTTTCATGCCATTCGAGGTGCTACATGGAAAAGACCACAACGCAAGAGTTACTGGCGCAAGCTGAAAAACTCTGCGCGCAGCGCAACGTGCGCCTGACGCCTCAGCGCCTCGAAGTGCTGCGCCTGATGAGCCTGCAACAGGGTGCCATCAGCGCATACGATTTGCTCGATTTGCTGCGCGAAACGGAACCACAGGCCAAACCGCCCACCATTTACCGCGCGCTGGATTTTTTGCTCGAACAGGGTTTTGTCCATAAAGTGGAATCCACCAATAGTTATGTGGTTTGCCACCTGTTCGACCAGCCAACGCACAGCTCGGCCATGTTTATCTGCGATCGTTGCGGCGTGGTGAAGGAAGAGTGTGCCGAGGGCGTGGAAGACATCATGCATACGCTGGCGGCTAAAATGGGCTTTGCGCTACGACATAACGTTATTGAGGCGCACGGTCTGTGCCCTGCGTGCGTAGAAGTAGAAGCGTGTCGCCATCCGGACGACTGTGGTCACGATCACTCGGTGCTGGTGAAGAAAAAACCGCGTTAGCCTGAACGGAAAAACGGGCGGCAGTAGAGAGGGGCACGCCCGCATTCATAAGCAAACAGTGGGAAGCACATCCATGTACTCCTGGTAGGAGAAAACATATTACCAGCGATAGTTGTTACGGGTTTCCCAGTCAACAACCTCTTTTTCCGCCTGATCTTTCTGGTAACCGTAACGCTCCTGGATTTTACCTACCAGTTGGTCGCGTTTACCTTCGATAACGGTCATATCGTCATCGGTCAGTTTGCCCCATTGTTCTTTCATTTTACCTTTAAACTGTTTCCAGTTACCGCCGGCTTCGTCTTTATTCATCATCTTGTCCTCATCATTCGGTTAGGAATAGCAGGTGTTATTCGCCCAAATGCACTGCAATTTCTGCTGGACGTGATAATAATTGTAGGCAGGAATTCGGCCTTCGGTTTTATATTCAGAATTTTTAACCGTCACGATCTGGCAAACCATGTACCCTCGCGCCAGTGACGACGCCAGATAAGGCTCAACGACAGACCGCGAAGCGCCAGGAACACGGTTAATGCCAGCCATAAACCATGATTTCCTAATACCGGCAGGGCGAAGAGCGTCAGCGCAAATCCTCCCGCGGCGACTGCCATGCTATTGCGCATTTCGGCGGCGCGCGTCGCGCCAATAAACATACCGTCGAGCAGATAGCACCATACGCCCACCAGCGGTAATACCACCTGCCAGATAAGATACCGATCCGCCAGTAGCTGTATTTGCGGCAATGAGGTCAGTAACGCGACAATATGTTCGCCTGCCAGGGCATAGACTGTGGAAAACAACAAGGCCACAATTCCTGACTGACGACACGCCGCTCGCCAGACGTCCAGTAGCTTGCTACCGTCACGCGCGCCGTAAGCCTGACCGGAGTGCGCCTCCACCGCATAAGCAAAACCGTCCAGCGCATAGGCCGTAAAGGTGAGTAAGGTCATCAGGACTGCATTTACCGCGATAATATCGCTGCCCAGCCGCGCGCCTGACACCGTGATTGCGCCAAAACAAAGCTGAAGGAGCAATGAGCGCAGCATAATATCGCGATTGAGCGCCAAAAGGCGGCGCACGTTGCCGCGCCAGGCCTGTTTTAGCATATCCAGCGACACACCGCGGAGATGGAGAACTTTACGTACCATCATGAGGCCGATCAGTAACGTGGCATATTCTGCGATGACCGTCGCCAGGGCGGCGCCCTGCACGTTCATATGAAGTCCCATCACCAGCCACAGGTCGAGCGCGATGTTGAGGATATTGCCCACGACCAACAAGATAACCGGCGCCCGCGCATACTGAACGCCTAACAGCCAACCGAGCAGCACCAGATTCGCCAGTGACGCGGGAGCGCTTAGCCAACGAATTTCAAGGAAGCGTCTCGCCTGCACCAGGACAGCGTCGTTCCCGCCGACAATATGTAAAGCCAGCTCGATAAGCGGCGTGCGAAATAGCACAATCATCACGCCTGCGCCCAGCGCCAGCAATAACGGTTGAATGAGCGCCCGGGCTAACGCCTGCGGATTTTTGGCGCCAAATGCCTGCGCCGTTAGGCCGGTGGTGCTCATACGTAGAAATAGCAGCAGCATGAAAAGAAAGCTGGTGGCAGTCGCGCCCACCGCCACGCCGCCCAGGAAAACCGGGCTGTCCAGATGACCAATCACCGCCGTATCGACCAGCCCCAGTAAGGGGACGGTGATGTTAGAAAAAATCATCGGCAGCGCGAGACGCCAGAGAGCTTTATCAGAGGAGGTAAAAAGCGGCATGGAGAAAAGCCTGACAAGGAGTTAAACGAAACGAGCGCATTGCCGGATGGCGACGTAACGCCTTATCCGGCCTACAAATTAATCATCTCAGGAACTGCATTCCCGTAGGCCTGATAAGCGCAGCGCCATCAGGCTGCACGATTGCCGGATGACGGCTTACAAGGAGATTAAAAAGAGATTACAACCATTCCCCGTTGCGAATGACGCCTACCGCCAGCCCTTCAATCGTAAAGCTTTGTTCGCGCAGATCCACCACTATCGGTGTAAACTCGCTGTTTTCCGGCAGCAGCTCCACTTTATTGCCCTGCTTTTTCAGGCGTTTTACTGTCACTTCATCGTCAATGCGAGCGACAACCACCTGGCCATTACGGACGTCCTGCGTTTTATGTACCGCCAGCAAATCCCCATCCATAATACCGATGTCTTTCATCGACATACCGCTCACTCGCAGCAGGAAATCGGCGCTGGGTTTGAACAGTGAAGGATCGACCTGGTAATGGCCTTCAATATGCTGCTGCGCCAGAAGCGGTTCACCCGCCGCGACACGCCCGACAAGCGGTAATCCGTCCTCTTCTTCCTGTAACAGACGGATACCTCGCGATGCGCCGGAAACGATTTCAAGCACCCCTTTGCGCGCCAGCGCTTTAAGGTGTTCTTCCGCAGCGTTTGGGGAACGGAACCCCAAACGCTGCGCGATTTCCGCACGCGTCGGTGGCATACCTGTCTGGCTGATGTGATCCCGGATGAGATCAAACACCTCTTGTTGCCTGGCCGTTAACGCTTTCATTCCGCCCCCTGGGTGTATATACAGTCATGCTGTGAGTATATACAGTTAAAGGTGATTTTGGAACCACAAACGGCGCAAAAAACAAGAGATTTATAAAATTTGGAACCTTTATCGAAAATGTGACCATAACAGGATGCCCCAGGTCATCAGGGCAACGAAAATAGACAGTAGCACCGCAGCCGATCCCATATCTTTCGCACGGCCGGAAAGCTCATGGTATTCAGAACCGATGCGGTCAACGACCGCTTCAATAGCGCTGTTGAGGATTTCAACAATCATGATAAGTAAAACGGAACCTATCAATAACACACGGGTAATCGCATCCACATCCAGCCAGCAGGCGATGATGACGCCCAGCAATACCGCGATACTTTCCTGGCGAAACGCCGCTTCGTGAGTCCATGCGGCGCGAAATCCTTTCCAGGAATATCCTGCCGCTTTGATAATTCTGGTGAATCCAGTGGTATTATTGGCCATCAAAAGAACCTTTTTACATTATTAACGTCAATGACATTATACGGTTGCCCTGCACGATTCGAACTGCCGTAACGCAGCGCGAAGTATGACGGGATACAACAGAAATTCGCTAAACTTTCTGATATCCTTGCACCGCATTTGCATTATTAAC
The DNA here is from genome assembly GCF_046569105.1 of Salmonella sp. 741265073_HBA. NCBI lineage: Bacteria > Pseudomonadati > Pseudomonadota > Gammaproteobacteria > Enterobacterales > Enterobacteriaceae > Salmonella > Salmonella sp. 741265073_HBA. Next base: position 246,245 of record NZ_JBKFRY010000006.1, read on the forward strand.
CAGAGGCTTTACATCGTTTATGTCCGGCTGGCCACGAATTTACTACAAATTACTGAATTTACCATTAAGCATACTGGTAAAAAGCAAGTCTATTCCGGCGGAACCCGCCCAGGAATTGGGGCTCGATACTTCTCGCCCCATTATGTATGTCTTGCCATACAACTCAAAAGCGGACTTACTGACGCTGCGGGCGCAATGTCTGGCGCACGATCTCCCGGATCCGCTGGAGCCGCTGGAGATCGACGGCGCGCTGTTGCCACGCTATGTATTTATTCACGGCGGACCGCGTGTCTTTACCTATTACACGCCAAAAGAAGAGTCGGTGAAACTTTTTCACGATTATCTCGATCTGCATCGGAGTAATCCGGCTTTGGACGTGCAGATGGTGCCCGTTTCCGTGATGTTTGGCCGCGCGCCGGGTCGTGAAAAGGGAGAAGATAACCCGCCTTTACGTATGCTGAACGGCGTACAGAAATTCTTTGCCATCTCCTGGCTGGGTCGCGATAGCTTTGTCCGATTCTCGCCGTCCGTCTCATTGCGTCGCATGGCTGATGAACACGGCACCGATAAAATCATCGCGCAGAAGCTGGCTCGCGTGGCGCGTATGCACTTTGCTCGCCAGCGCCTGGCGGCGGTTGGCCCACGCCTGCCCGCCCGTCAGGATCTGTTTAACAAACTGCTGGCCTCGAAAGCAATCGCCCGCGCGGTAGAAGACGAAGCGCGCAGTAAGAAAATCTCTCATGAAAAAGCGCAGCAAAACGCCATTGCGCTGATGGAAGAGATCGCGGCGAACTTCTCTTACGAGATGATTCGTTTGACCGACAGGATTTTGGGGTTTACCTGGAACCGACTGTACCAGGGGATTAACGTGCATAACGCCGAGCGCGTACGCCAACTGGCGCACGACGGGCATGAAATCGTCTATGTACCCTGTCACCGCAGCCATATGGACTACTTGCTCCTTTCTTATGTGCTGTACCATCAGGGACTGGTTCCGCCGCACATTGCCGCCGGTATTAACCTTAATTTCTGGCCCGCTGGCCCGATTTTCCGTCGTCTGGGCGCGTTCTTTATTCGTCGCACCTTTAAGGGGAATAAACTCTATTCCACCGTCTTTCGCGAATACCTGGGCGAGCTGTTCAGCCGCGGTTACTCGGTTGAGTATTTTGTCGAAGGAGGACGTTCGCGTACCGGACGTTTGTTAGACCCGAAAACCGGCACCCTGTCGATGACTATCCAGGCGATGCTGCGCGGCGGTACCCGTCCAATTACGTTAGTGCCTATTTACATCGGCTATGAGCACGTCATGGAAGTGGGCACCTATGCGAAAGAACTGCGCGGCGCGACAAAAGAGAAAGAGAGCCTGCCGCAGATGCTGAAAGGCTTGAGCAAGCTGCGCAATCTGGGTCAGGGCTACGTTAACTTTGGCGAACCGATGCCGCTCATGACGTACCTGAACCAGCATGTGCCGGAGTGGCGCGAATCTATCGACCCTATAGAGGCCATACGCCCAGCCTGGCTGACGCCGACGGTAAATAGTATCGCCGCCGATCTGATGGTGCGTATTAACAACGCTGGCGCGGCAAACGCGATGAACCTGTGTTGTACCGCACTGTTAGCGTCGCGTCAGCGCTCGCTCACCCGCGAGCAGCTCACCGAGCAGCTTGATTGCTATCTCGATCTGATGCGCAATGTCCCTTATTCCACAGACTCAACCGTTCCTGCCGCCAGCGCTGGCGAGCTCATCGCTCACGCGCTGCAGATGAATAAGTTTGAGGTCGAGAAAGACACCATTGGCGATATCATCATCCTGCCGCGCGAGCAGGCGGTGTTGATGACCTATTATCGTAACAATATCGCGCATATGTTGATTATGCCTTCGCTGATGGCGGCGATTATCACCCAGCATCGTCGCATTTCGCGTGATGCGTTGCAGCAGCATGTTGAAGCGCTCTATCCGATGTTAAAAGCGGAGCTGTTCCTGCGCTGGGAGCGCGAGGAGTTAGCCTCGGTCATTGACGCGTTGGCCAGTGAAATGCAGCGTCAGGGGCTAATCACCCTGCAGGATGATGAACTCCATATCAACCCGGCGCATTCCCGTACGCTGCAACTGCTGGCGGCAGGCGCGCGCGAAACGCTACAGCGTTATGCCATTACGTTCTGGCTGTTGAGCGCCAATCCGTCCATCAACCGCAGTACGCTGGAGAAAGAAAGCCGTACCGTGGCGCAACGTCTGTCTGTCCTGCACGGTATTAACGCGCCGGAGTTTTTCGACAAAGCGGTGTTCAGTTCACTCGTGTTGACGCTACGGGATGAGGGTTATATCAGTGATACGGGCGATGCCGAACCGGCAGAAACGATGAAGATATATCAGATGCTTGCCGATCTGATTACCTCTGATGTCCGTCTGACGATTGAAAGCGCGACGCAGGGCGAGTAAGCCAGTGCCTGAAATGCCCGATGGCGTAAGCTCATCGGGCGACTGATATGACGTATTGAAAATTTTGGCTTTGTAGGCCGGGTCCGCCCGGCATGACATCAGAAGTGCCAGTAACTCATCGCCAGCCCTAAAAATAGCACCAGGCCAACGTAGTTATTGTTCATAAAGGCTTTAAAGCAGGCTTCACGTTCACGGTTCGCAATCAGTTTTTGCTGGTAGACAAACAGCGCGCCCGCCACCAGCACAGCCCAGTAATATCCCCATCCCAGACCATTCAACCAGCCGATCAGCGCCATTAACGCCATGACGCCAAGCTGCAGAATCCCGATAATCAATGTGTCATAACGACCAAACAGGATCGCCGTCGATTTAATGCCTATCTTGATATCATCATCTCTGTCGACCATCGCATATTGCGTATCGTAAGCCACCGCCCAGAGAATATTGGCGAGGAACATCAGCCAGCAGCTCAACGGCAGGGATTCGCTCACCGCGGCGAACGCCATGGGGATTGACCAGCCGAAAGCGGCCCCCAGCACGACCTGCGGCAGGTGGGTGTAGCGTTTCATAAAGGGATAAACCCAGGCCAACGCCAGCGCCGCCACGGAAAGCAGAATCGTCATGGCGTTCAGCGTCAGCACCAACAAAAACGCCAGCAGCACCAGTACCACAAACAGGTTGCGCGCTTCTTTCTCTGTCACGGCGCCGCTGGGTAAAGGCCGGTTGACCGTACGTTTTACATGTCCGTCAAATTTACGATCAGCATAATCATTTACCACGCAGCCCGCCGCGCGCATTAACCACACGCCAGCGACAAAAACCGCCAAAATCCACAGCTGAGGCATACCCGGTGTCGCCACCCATAGCGCCCAAAGCGTCGGCCAGAGCAGCAGCAACGCGCCAATAGGCTTATCTGTACGCATCAAACGGTGAAACGCCAGCAGCTTACTCTGCGTCAGACTCCACTCCATCTTTATCTTCCTCTCAGTACAGCGGCGATGCAGGTAAAAAAAGCTCGGTAAGCAACAGTGGCTTTCCGCTCAACCGCAGTCGAGAGCGGCGCCCCCATAGCGTTGCATCGCGTCCAATTTCAATAAAATCGCGGGTCAGTGTCGATGATGTAAATAGATAACGTCCAAGCGGGGTTTTACCCAGATGTTGTAAGACCTGTTCAGGTCCGCATAGCGTGGATTCCGGTACCACGGTACGTCCGGCAAGCCAGGGCTCGCCGTCAGCGCAAAGCAGTATCTCACGTAACCAGTAACGGGATTCGGATGGCAGTAAACCTGACGCTTCCTCGACCTCACTTTGGCCGACAAACGCTTCCCGAATCAGCGTCACGCTTACCCGCTTTCCCAGTTGCTCAAAACGTTTAGTCATAGAATCTTCCAGCAACAGCCAGTCCAGCAAATGGGGTTCAAGCGCAGGAATCGCATCAAAATAGCGCAGCGCACGCAGTTGCGTTAACGCAGGGTGTGACATGCCTTACTCTCCGATTCATAACCTAAAGTCATTGTATCTCAGAAAAGACATTACGGGGGGCGCAATCACAATTAAGTGATCTGTTGCGCAACAAAAAAATAACAATTCGCATGAAATGACAAAAAAAGGTGCGCCAGGAGACGCACCAGTTGCTGCAAAATCAGCACTGTGGGGAAACAATTACCCCTTGCCTTTTACACTGCTGATAAAGGTGGAACGGGCAGATGTCGATCCCAGACGTTCGGCCTCATCAAGCAGTTTCAGCGCTTTATCGACGTCGCCTTTCGCTACGGCATCCTTAATCGCTTTATTAAAGTAGCTTTCCGTATCGTTCAACATCGGTTCGCTTTTCTTCGGCGCGACTGGCGCTGGCGCAGCGACCGGCGCGGCGGTATTGCCTACCGTTACCGGCCCGGTACCGGACGAGCCAAACAACGGCCCGACCAATACGCTGGAGCTACTGTTGGTTTTCACCTTCAGTTTCACCACGCCGTCAGTGGTATGGCGAGCAACTGGATCGGGAATATCCGGGATAGAGTTACCGACGCCTTTGGCATAGGCTTTTGCCGGATCGAGCAGCGTAGTGGTTTGCTGAAGATCTTTTTCGGTCGTAAACACCAGAACATAGAGTTTCTGCTGCCCCAACGCAGGCGTCAGGCGCATCACGCCTTCCAGCCGGTCTGCGCTCATGACGCCCGGCTGCTGATAAGTAAAGTAACTGCTGGGGAAGAATGCCGAAGGCGTCATATTTTGGTCAAGAATCAACACGTTTGGCGCAAAAACGCTGGCTTGCTTATTGACCTCGCTGGTCAGAGTTAATGTCAGCTCGCCGATATTCGCCGGAACGCTATAAGCGGCGACCGGGCCGGTAATGCCGGCGACGTCAAGGCGCTGGCCGCCAGTCGCCAGTTGGGTAGACTGCGTTTTTGACTGATCTACAGGCGTCCAGGTTAATTGCTGTAGCGCAGCAGCAGGAATAGCAGGCGCGGCGCTGGTATTTTGCGGTACATAGTTCACTTCCGCCAGGCTGATACCCGGCACGCTGGCGAACAGCCCTGCGGTTAAACAGAGGGCAACGAGACTTTTCTTCATTTTCATTATTCTCACCTCAATAAGGCGGGTTCAGCGGTAGCCAGGCAATAGCGCGCCAACCCAAACATATCGCCGAATGGCGGCTGGCGCCTTATTCGGCTTACAAGCATCATCAGACCTGATGTTTCAGAGGGGCTTGCGCCCCTCGTTACGTCAGATGACCATCGTATTACCACCAGATTTCCATCTGGGCGCCGAAGGTCCACTCATCGCTATCGCCACGGCTATTGGTGGAAATGCCGGAGTTAGTCGCTGCGGCATAACGGGAAATGTTATCGCCGTCTTTGATATAGCCCCATTTCTCATCCCATTTCGCGTAGGTGGCGAAAATACGGATAGCCGGACGCGACCAGATGCTGTCGCCCGCCTGCCACTGTTGCGCCAGGGTGATTTTATATTGATTGTTACGATCGCCGGTCTGCTGAGATTTCACGTTGTCGTAGCCGACTTCCAGCAGGGTACTCATGATTGGCGTCCACTTGTACATTGGACGTACGCCCACGGTCCACCACTCAGTACCCAGGTTATTATCCCAATCGATATTCTGGTACATACCGACGTACATCAAATCCCATTTATCACCAAGCGAGATGGCGCCATGATCCAAAATACGCCACATATCGCCATTATTGTTGATGACCTTATTGGCATAATTAATTTTGGTTCCATCAGGCAATTCTTCAGTGAAAGATGAAGAACCGTCGGAACCGCGCGCCTGGCCTTTACCCTGCGTGGTCATGGCATCGGTGGCATATTGCACGACAAACTTGTTATAGCCTTTCAACATGCTTTGCGTGTGTTCGGCGGTGAACATCCAGCCGTCTTTCGATGCCCCATCAGCCAGCTTATAACCATCGGTCGTATTGGCGCGGCCGTAATCAACGCCCAGCTCCAGTACGCCGTCCGGGTTCGTTTGCAGCCCAGCCAGACGTACGTCAAAGACGTCGTTAGCGGTATCTTTCACTTCATCATAAATATTCTGGCTGCTGAAGGTGTAAGAGCCGCCCGCTTCAGTAGAGCGGGTCGCCGCCAGTGAAAGCTTACCGAAGCCCAGATCGATATTTTCGATACCCGCGCCAGGACCTGAAATATCCCAGTAGTAGAAGTCGATCATGTGTACGTCATGACGCTGATAGAAGCGCTTACCGGCCCAGATGGTAGAGCCCGGCAGCCATTCAATCAGGTTTTTACCCTGCACGTTCGCTTCGCGGAAGGCGGGATCGGTCGATTCCCAGTCGTTCTGCTGGTTAACCGAATAGGCGACGTTGGTGTCGAAATAGAAGCTCTTATCGCCCTCTTTCCACACTTCCTGGCCCAGTTTCAGTTCCGCATAGGTTTCACATTCGTTACCGAGACGGTATTTACTTTGTGCACCGGTCACCTGGAAACATTGTTGTTCGCCGCCGCTTCCCGTCCAGCCAATACCGGAACGGGCGTAACCGTGGAAATCGACAGCCATTGCCTGAGCGGACATGACGCCCGCAGCGACAGCAACCGCCAGAGGGAGTTTGCGCAGAGTAATCATCATTCTATCTCCTGAGATCATTGCTTTTCTTTAAACGCTGCCACCTTCTAAAACTGCGAATGGTTTTGCGTTTCGTTTTTTTATGGAGGCCTTAAACACCCGGCTCTTGATGCAGACGACGACATGCGCTGCCATCCTCGCGGAACAGATGACAGCGCTCTGGCGGCAGGCCGATAGCGAATGTGGCGCCCTCTTCTACCAACACCACGTCATTCTGGCGATAAACCAGGTTTTGACGGATGGCGGGGATCTGGATATGAATTTGTGTTTCGTGCCCTAACTGCTCGACAACCTGGACTTCACCTTCCAGGGTGACATCGGCGATATCGCTCGGCAGCAGGTGTTCCGGCCGAATGCCTAAAGACATATTGGCGCCGACCTGCACGCCGCGACTTTCGACCGGCAACCAGATTTGCTGGCGATTCGGCAGTTCGACCTGGACTTGTTCAATTGCGGTGGCGGTCACTTTCACCGGCAGGAAGTTCATCTTCGGCGAGCCGATGAAGCCCGCGACAAAGCGGTCCGCCGGATAGTGGTACAGCTCCAGCGGCTTACCGACCTGCGCGACGCGACCGGCGTCCAGCACCACGATTTTGTCGGCCAGCGTCATCGCCTCGACCTGATCGTGGGTGACGTAAATCATCGTGCGGCCCAGACGTTTATGCAGGCGAGAAATTTCAATGCGCATCTGCACGCGTAGTGCGGCATCCAGGTTAGAGAGCGGTTCATCCAGCAAAAACACACGCGGCTCCGCTACCAGCGTGCGGCCAATCGCTACGCGCTGACGCTGACCGCCGGAAAGCGCTTTTGGCTTACGTTCCAGCAGATGCGCCAGTTGCAGCACTTCCGCCACCTGGTTGACGCGTTGATTCATAACCTCTTTTTTGGCGCCCGCCAGCTTGAGGCCGAAAGACATGTTTTCTGCAACGGAGAGATGGGGATAGAGCGCATAAGACTGGAATACCATGCCCACGCCGCGCTCGGCAGGCGGAATATCATTCATACGGGTTTCCCCGATAAACAGGTCGCCACTGGTAATGGTTTCAAGCCCGGCGATCATACGCAGCAAGGTCGATTTACCACAGCCTGACGGTCCGACAAACACCACGAACTCCCCGTCATGGATATCGAGGTTAATATCTTTCGATACCACCACGTCACCCCAGGCTTTCGTTACATTTCGTAGCTGTACGCTCGCCATGCCCTTCTCCCTTCGTTACAACCTGTCATTGACAGCAACATTCATGATGGCCTGACTATGCGCGATCCCTGACTGGGGTAAATCCTCCACCCCCCGGCTTTTTTATGGGGGAGGAGGCGGGAGGATGAGGACACAGCGCCTGAGACCACGGGCGCGGACAGAAAAGGAATTTCGTGATGCCGCCCGCAAAAATCGGCGTGTTTTTATGTGCGCCAGCACGCATTACTCACATTTATGTAACACAGATCACATAAAGCCGGGGTGGGGCGTAGGGGCGGGGAGGATGGAAAGAGGTTGTCGTATAAAGAAACTAGAGACCGTTAAACCACCTCTGTGTACATCACCAAAAAGGATGGGAGATATGAAGATTAAAACTGGCGTAGGCATCCTCGCATTATCCGCACTTACGACGATGATGATTTCCGCCCCGGCTCTCGCCAAAATTGAAGAAGGTAAACTGGTTATCTGGATCAACGGCGACAAGGGCTATAACGGTCTGGCCGAGGTCGGTAAAAAATTTGAGCAAGACACCGGCATTAAAGTGACCGTTGAGCACCCGGATAAGCTGGAAGAGAAATTCCCGCAGGTGGCAGCCACCGGCGACGGTCCTGACATTATCTTCTGGGCGCACGACCGTTTTGGCGGCTACGCGCAGTCTGGTCTGCTGGCGGAGGTCACTCCGGATAAAGCGTTTCAGGACAAACTCTATCCGTTCACCTGGGATGCGGTACGTTATAACGGCAAGCTGATCGCCTACCCCATCGCCGTTGAAGCCCTCTCCCTGATTTATAACAAAGACCTCGTCCCGAACCCGCCGAAAACCTGGGAAGAGATCCCGGCGCTGGATAAAGAGCTAAAAGCGAAAGGGAAGTCGGCGATAATGTTCAACCTGCAAGAGCCGTATTTCACCTGGCCTTTGATCGCCGCTGACGGCGGTTACGCGTTCAAATTTGAAAACGGCAAGTATGACGTGAAAGACGTTGGCGTCGATAACGCCGGCGCGAAAGCGGGCCTGACTTTCCTGATCGATATGATCAAAAACAAAAATATGAGCGCCGATACCGATTACTCCATCGCCGAAGCGGCCTTCAATAAAGGCGAAACGGCAATGACCATCAACGGTCCGTGGGCATGGTCGAACATCGACAAGAGCAAAGTCAACTACGGTGTCACCCTGCTGCCGACCTTCAAAGGCAAACCCTCGAAACCGTTCGTCGGCGTGCTGAGCGCGGGGATTAACGCTGCCAGCCCGAATAAAGAGCTGGCGAAAGAGTTCCTCGAAAACTACCTGCTGACCGATCAGGGTCTGGAAGCGGTGAACAAAGATAAACCGCTGGGCGCTGTGGCGCTGAAATCTTTCCAGGAGCAGTTAGCGAAAGACCCCCGTATCGCCGCCACCATGGATAACGCCCAGAAAGGCGAGATCATGCCGAATATTCCGCAGATGTCCGCCTTCTGGTATGCGGTACGTACGGCTGTGATCAACGCCGCCAGCGGCCGTCAAACCGTGGATGCCGCGCTGAAAGATGCACAAAGCCGTATCACTAAGTAATGCCGCGAGCCTGTGCCGGATGGCGGCATAAATGCCTTATCCGGCCTACAACACACCGTAGGCCTGATAAGCGCAGCGCCATCAGGCACATCTCCGGCCAGGAAGTTTCAACGCTGTAGAGGAAAACCCCCATGGATGTCATTAAAAAGAAACACTGGTGGCAAAGCGACCAGCTTAAATGGTCAGTAATTGGTCTGCTGGGCCTGCTGGTGGGTTACCTTGTAGTTTTAATGTACGTACAAGGGGAGTATCTGTTCGCCATCATGACGCTGATTTTAAGCTCTGCTGGCCTGTATATTTTCGCAAATCGTAAAACCTACGCCTGGCGCTACGTTTACCCTGGCCTCGCCGGCATGGGGCTGTTTGTGCTATTCCCGCTGGTGTGCACCATCGCCATCGCCTTTACTAACTACAGCAGCACCAACCAGCTCACCTTTGAACGCGCCCAGCAAGTGCTGATGGACCGTTCTTATCAGGCAGGAAAAACCTATAACTTCGGTCTTTACCCGACCGGCGACGAGTGGCAACTGGCCCTCACCGACGGAGAAACGGGCAAACATTACCTGTCTGACGCATTTTCCTTCGGCGGCGAACAAAAATTACAGCTGAAAGAGACTGATGCCCTGCCGGGCGGCGAACGCGCCAATCTGCGAATAATCACCCAGAACCGTCTGGCGTTGAACCAGATAACCGCCGTCCTGCCGGATGAAAGTAAAGTGATTATGAGCTCGCTGCGTCAGTTTTCCGGTACCCGTCCGCTGTACACACTGGCTGATGACGGCCTGCTGACCAATAACCAGAGCGGCGTAAAATACCGGCCAAACAACGATAGCGGTTATTATCAGTCGATCAACGCCGACGGAAGCTGGGGTGATGAAAAACTCAGTCCTGGTTATACCGTTACTATCGGCGCGAAAAACTTTACGCGCGTCTTTACCGACGAAGGGATCCAGAAGCCTTTTTTCGCTATCTTCGTCTGGACCGTGGTCTTTTCGGTTCTCACTGTGGTGTTAACCGTGGCGGTTGGGATGGTATTGGCCTGCCTCGTACAGTGGGAAGCGCTGAAAGGTAAAGCTATCTACCGCGTCCTGCTGATTCTGCCCTACGCCGTACCGTCGTTTATTTCAATTTTGATTTTCAAAGGGTTATTCAACCAAAGCTTTGGCGAAATCAATATGATGCTGAGCGCGCTGTTTGGCATTAAACCTGCCTGGTTCAGCGACCCCAACACCGCGCGGGCAATGGTGATTATCGTGAATACCTGGCTGGGCTATCCCTACATGATGATCCTGTGCATGGGACTGCTGAAAGCGATTCCGGATGACCTGTACGAAGCCTCCGCAATGGACGGCGCCGGTCCATTTCAGAATTTCTTTAAGATCACCTTACCGCTGCTGATTAAGCCGCTAACGCCGCTGATGATCGCCAGCTTCGCTTTTAACTTTAATAACTTTGTCCTGATTCAGTTATTGACCAACGGCGGGCCAGACCGTCTCGGCACCACCACGCCTGCCGGTTATACCGATCTGCTCGTCAGCTACACCTACCGTATCGCCTTTGAAGGCGGCGGCGGTCAGGACTTCGGTCTGGCGGCGGCCATTGCCACGCTGATCTTCCTGCTGGTAGGCGCGCTGGCCATCGTGAACCTGAAAGCCACGCGTATGAAGTTTGATTAAGGGAGATAATAACAATGGCTATGGTCCAACCCAAATCTCAAAAATTACGTCTCTTCATCACGCACCTGGGGCTGCTGATTTTCATCGCGGCGATCATGTTCCCGCTGCTGATGGTCATCGCTATCTCGCTACGTGAGGGGAACTTCGCCACCGGAAGCCTGATCCCGGATAAAATCTCCTGGGAACACTGGCGGCTGGCGCTGGGTTTCAGCGTGGAACATGCGGATGGTCGGGTAACGCCGCCTCCCTTCCCGGTCCTGCTGTGGCTGTGGAACTCGGTGAAAATCGCCGGTATTACCGCCATCGGCATCGTGGCGCTCTCCACCACCTGCGCCTACGCTTTCGCACGAATGCGTTTTCCAGGTAAAGCAACACTGCTCAAGGGGATGCTGATTTTCCAGATGTTTCCGGCGGTTTTGTCTCTGGTGGCGCTGTATGCGTTATTTGACCGCCTGGGACAATACATTCCATTTATCGGTCTGAATACGCATGGCGGCGTGATCTTCGCCTATCTTGGCGGCATTGCGCTGCATGTCTGGACGATTAAAGGCTACTTCGAAACTATCGACAGCTCGCTGGAAGAGGCCGCCGCGCTGGATGGCGCAACCCCGTGGCAGGCATTTCGCCTGGTGCTGCTGCCGCTTTCCGTACCGATTCTGGCGGTGGTGTTTATTCTGTCGTTCATCGCGGCGATTACCGAAGTTCCGGTCGCCTCGCTGTTACTGCGCGATGTGGACAGCTATACGCTGGCCGTGGGTATGCAGCAATATCTCAACCCGCAAAACTACCTGTGGGGCGACTTTGCCGCCGCCGCCGTCCTTTCCGCTATTCCTATCACTCTGGTGTTCCTGTTGGCGCAACGTTGGCTGGTCAACGGCCTGACGGCTGGGGGGGTGAAAGGTTAAGTTTTATCGAAGTACCTGCCCGGCAACGGGCAATGCCACTGCCCTCAACTTATGTTATCCCCACTTATGGTCGTATTTTGGCGCTCTTCGGAGCGCTTTTTTTATGTTATTTTGCATTGCTGTTACGATTATTTCCTTTCGTGGCCCCCATCACTGCAATTATATTTACCGCCTGAAAACAGACAAATTAAACAGAATTAAGATCACAGAAAAGACAAAACATAATTGCAATGTAAAAAATGATAATTGTCTTCCCTGCCTGTTAAATTCACCATCACGACACTGATCAAAAGAGCTGTATCCTCTAAGGCAGGTCTGAATGAACACCCACTATAATTCCCGCTATATTTTTTCCATTACCTTAGTCGCAACATTAGGAGGGTTATTATTCGGCTATGACACTGCCGTCATATCCGGAACGGTAGAATCCTTAAATACCGTGTTTGTCGCTCCGCAACATTTAAGTGAATCCGCCGCCAACTCGCTATTGGGCTTCTGCGTCGCCAGTGCGTTGATTGGCTGCATCATCGGCGGTGCGCTGGGCGGTTATTGCAGTAACCGCTTTGGTCGTCGGGATTCGCTGAAAATCGCCGCTCTGCTGTTCTTTATTTCCGGTATTGGCTCCGCATGGCCAGAATTAGGATTTACCACGATTAACCCAGATAATGCCGTACCTGTTTATTTGGCCGGATATGTCCCCGAATTTGTTATTTATCGCATCATTGGTGGTATTGGCGTTGGTTTAGCCTCAATGCTCTCACCGATGTATATTGCTGAACTGGCTCCAGCGCATATTCGTGGGAAACTGGTTTCCTTTAACCAGTTCGCCATTATTTTTGGTCAACTGTTGGTGTATTGCGTTAACTATTTCATTGCCCGCTCTGGTGACGCTAACTGGCTGAATACCGATGGCTGGCGATATATGTTTGCTTCAGAAAGTATTCCCGCCCTGCTGTTTTTACTGCTGCTGTATACCGTACCGGAAAGCCCGCGCTGGCTGATGGCACGTGGCAAACACGAACAGGCGGAGGGCATTCTGCGCAAAATTATGGGTAGCAGCCTCACTACCCAGGCCATGCAGGAGATCAACCAGTCTCTGGAGCATGGCCGTAAAACCGGCGGACGCCTGTTGATGTTTGGCGTGGGCGTGATAGTCATTGGCGTGATGCTGTCCGTCTTCCAGCAGTTTGTCGGCATTAACGTCGTGCTCTACTACGCGCCGGAAGTGTTTAAAACGTTAGGGGCCAGCACCGACGTGGCGCTCTTGCAGACCATTATTGTCGGCGTAATCAACCTGAGCTTCACCGTGCTGGCCATCATGACGGTAGATAAATTTGGTCGCAAACCGCTGCAAATTATTGGCGCATTGGGTATGGCTCTTGGGATGTTCAGCCTTGGCACCGCGTTTTACACCCAGGCTTCCGGGCTGATAGCGCTGCTGTCGATGCTGTTTTACGTCGCCGCATTTGCCATGTCCTGGGGACCGGTTTGTTGGGTGCTGCTGGCAGAAATCTTCCCGAACGCGATTCGTGGCAAAGCGCTCGCCATTGCCGTCGCCGCGCAGTGGCTGGCGAACTACTTCGTCTCCTGGACCTTCCCGATGATGGACAAAAATTCGTGGCTGGTTTCCCATTTCCACAACGGTTTCTCCTACTGGATTTACGGTTGTATGGGTATTCTGGCGGCGCTGTTTATGTGGAAGTTCGTGCCGGAAACCAAAGGCAAAACGCTGGAAGAACTTGAGAAGTTATGGACGCCAGCAGAAGAGAAAACGCCGAAAGCCGCCATACAATAAGCTGATTTATCGCCACGCCGTACGTCCGTTACGGTGTGGCGACGCCTATTCTCGCCGTAGTCGGTTCGAATTACATAACCACAACGTGATAACCAACAGGAGGATCGCCGCCGAATAGAGTAATACATCCATTGGCGTTTTATGATCGACAATGATCAGGCGCACAATCGCCGTGATCCCAATGTACACGAAATAGCGCAGCGGAAAGTGAAGGCCAGACTTAAAGTACTTCACAATCAGCGCAATAAATTCGAAATAAAGAAAGTAGATCACCAGCCCTTCCACCAGTTCATATTTGCTGGCTTGCTCAGGCACGAATAATGCATCCGCCAGATGCACCGTCTCTTTACCGAGAAAAACGACCAGGATCAGACCGAGGGTAAGCAGCCCCAAATTTAGTACGTTTTGTAAAATCGTGGCGATAAACTCAAGACGTGAGCGCGATAATGGCATCATAACAGCCCCCTCTTTCTCTGCGGCGAGGTTTCTGTATAACGCACAAATGTGACGAGCATCTATATTTTTTATTTATGTTTATATTTTGTTCAATAAGATAATTTGCCGGATAGCGCTTTGAACGCCTTATCCGGCCTGAGTATTAACGGAAATTTACGCTCCTGTCACTGGTCATATCATACAGGCCAAACTTACGGCCAAGCTGTTGACCACCGTCACGCGTCAGCGGCGTCCAGCCAATTGCCGCACGACTTCGGGTTGGGCCGGACGAGAAGAGATCCAGCGGCACGGAAACATATACGCCTTTGGTAAAATCCCCTTCCCCATATTCATCCGGCGACGCATCGGTAATCGTCGCGTAACCGCCGACAACGACGCCGCTATCGAAGCGTTTGGCGATCTCCAGCGTACCGCCTTTATCGCCCGCCAGATACTGACCAACGCTGGCTTTCACCAGCACATCCTGGGCGAACGACGGCGTCCAGTATGCGGTCAAATGTCCGGTCTTCACGCTGTAATCGGTAAACTTCATCATATCCTGCGCGCTACGCCAGTCACGCTGTTTCACGTAGTTGGCATCCAGACCAAACGCCCAATTGCTGTCTACCGGGCGATACAGGACTTCCGCCCCGGCACCGCCAAACATGGTCTCCAGATAACCACCGTAGACCTGCCCATAGAAACCATTGCCAAAATACTGGAAGTAGTTGGCCTGTAGGTTATTCACATAAACATCATTCTGCACATACTCACGGACATGCGTACGCACCCGCGGCAGATGTGAATCCTTCGGCGGATTGGTGTAGTTAAATTTGTCGTAGTTGTTGGCGATATTGGCAAACACGCTGCCCGTGGTGAGCAGATGATCCGTGACCCACAGATCCACAGTTCCCATTACGCCAAACTGATACATATAGAAGTTTTCCGGGCCGCCTACCGACTGATTCAACACGGGATCAAGATGAAAATCAACGCGCGACTTGTCGATATACCAACCCTGTTCAGTACTCTCTGGCACGATCGGCTCCACGCGTTTTTGCACCAGCGAGGTTTCATGTCCCAGCGGTTCGCCTTCCAGATGGCGTTTCAGGCTGGCGACATCGGTTTCAGTGGTGACCTGCGGCAGATTAAGGCGGTTTTCCGTCACGCGGATCGTGCGGATCCCCTCCGGCAGATCGTTCATGACGATCCGGTTAGCGCGCACGATCCCTTCACGGGAGTCGCGGTACTTCACCTGTTCGCCAGTAACGTACAGCGTATCGCCTTTGACCTGGATTCTCGGGTCCGCCAGACCGGCATTATATTTCAATAACGTTAATTGATTAGCCACTACCGAATGTTGCAGGATGGCATCCTGCGGCTGTGGTCGGTATTGCGGGCGTGAATTGTCATGATACGCGGGACGTAAATCGTTGAAATTGGTGCGCAGCGTAACGCCAAACATAAAGGTGTTGCCGCGCTCGTAGCTGAGGTTAACGTCGGCCCAATCGGTGACGCGGTAAATGGCGCCGACGTTAAACTTGCTCTTCTGCTCCAGTTTACCCGCAAAATCCTGCTGATAGTTATTGCCTTCATACTCCAGCTTCAGGCGTAGCGGTTGCCACGGGGTCTGGTATTCCACGCCGCCAAACAGCGAGGCCGGGCCGTGAAACATATCGCTACCGTCAACGGAACCTGCCTCTTTATAGCTGTTATCACGCGAACAGAATTTATCACTATACGAACAGAAAGGATTAGACACATTGCCGCTGGTGCCAAGATAGCCCCAGCCGAGACCTAATGAAAAATCAAACGGCCCCCAGGCCTTACTCGCTACAATATATTCCGCATCAAACAGCCCCGTCCCGCCGATATCGCGCGCGCCAACCGCCACCTGCGGCATCCAGTAACTCTCTTCCCACAACCGCAGTTTCACATCAAACGCTTTATCTTTGTAAGTCTGGTCGCCGGAGAATGATTCCACGCTGCTGTACTTTTTCGTACGGACATCGGTATAGCGCAACGTGGTTTCCAGCCACGGGAAAAGCTGAACCGAAGCCGAGTAGTAGCGGTACTGATCGTTATCACGATAGTTCAGGCTCATCTCCCCTTCACGCGCCATACGCGCTGTCGGCGTTTGCAGCAGGCCCACGCCGCCAAAGTCTGATTGTGAAGGCCCAACGGGGGCTGGATATGTTTCGGCATGGCAGGCCGCGCTAATACCCAGCGCCAGCACGCTGAGCAGATGTGTTTTTTTCATTATTCCGGTATCCGCTGCGTCAGGGTATGAAGAATGCCGACATTTATCGCCTCCGGCGTGCCGCGCCAAAGGGAATCGGCAAAACCGACAAAAATAATGCTGCCGGGCATTGGCTCGATATGACGTTTATTCCAGTAAGCCACCGGCGCTTTTTGGCTGCGTCCATCAGGGTAAACCACCCAGGCATAGCTACGATCCGCGCCGCTGAGTAAGCGCTGACCCTCGAGATAACTGGCGACGTCCCGCCCAGGGACGAACGGCTGGCTGCCCGGCTGGCTAATCAAGCCAAAGAGCGTCACCTGCGTGGGCTGCGGCCCGACCCAGAGCGTGTAGTGACCTTGCAGCGGCGGGTTACCTCGTTCGCTCACCCGCACCACGTCAGGATCAAGATTCACGAATTGTCTACCCGTCACCTTCACCGCCTGAATCTGTCGGCGCAGTGTGTTTATCGCCACCGCCGCATCGCCGTCTTCCTCAGCGCTGAGCGCCGCCAGTCGCCCGAGAAGTTCCTGTTGCTGCTGACGCGCCGTCACGGTCGCCTGTTCTTCGCCTATCACCGCCGCAGGCCACCAGCTCGTTGCCAGGCGCGGCTGTCCGACTAAATCGAGCAGACGCTCAGCGTCTGTCAGCGTTTTAGGCTCGCTATTACCCTGGGTAAAAACGGTAACAGTGCCGCTGGCAAAGGCGGATGACGCGACAAAGGCCAGCGCCAGCGCGCTTATCGTCCTTTTCATCATGATTTTGCCGCCTTAATCAGCGTGGTTTTCACCGGAAAGTAATTCGCGCCCAAATACTGTTCCGTCTGGCGAATTTGGCCTTCGCTATCAACCCAGTAGCGATTACGCCAACGCGTTTGATCGGTCGTCACTTCTTCATCCAGCACCCGCACGGCGGTCTCTTCACTGCCGACGCTAACGCTATCGGTCCCTCGCCATGTAAAAACGGAACGGGCGGTGGCGTAACGCACCTGGCGATGTTCGGTCCAGCCCAGGGTGCGAGTCCAGGTCGCGCCATCGATAATCTGTCCTGGTTTCGCCAGCGGGTCGGCCGCCAGATTATTCACATCGATCAGGTTGTCGCCGCTGAGCAGCGTTTTGACCAGACGGCCATGCTGCGTCACGATCGTCGCGCCATCCTGCGTCACCCATTTCTGCTGCCCGTTTTCCGAGAAAGCGAGCACCACAAACAGTTGAGGACCGCCGTTAAGCTGCATGTACTGGCTGGCATAAGGCATGTTTTGAATATCGTCATCCGTTAGCTGTACGCCTGGCGTACCGAACAAACTGTCCCACAGTGAATCGCCCAGGCCTTTAGTGGTGGCCGAACACGCCTGTAATAGCAGGCAAATCAGGATAAGTGCGAGTCGCTTCACGACGCTTCTCCAGAGGGGCAAAATAACCACACCGGAGTGTGGTTATGGTTAAACGTACCGATACTACTGGGTACTGGTGGTCGTGGTGGTCGTGGTTCCGGTATTGGAACCATCGCCGCCGCCGGTTGCCGCTAACGCGACGCCCACCGCCGAACTTACGGTGCTAACGCTGGTGGCGGAGGAACTTCCCGCCGATACCGACGTCGCTGCCGACCCTGCCGCTTCACCCACCTGAACGGGGGCTGCCGAGACAGATGTCGCCGCAAGCGCGGTTATGGCAAAAATGCCATACAGTACTTTTTTCATCATAATTTCCCTTCATTGAATGAATGGAGATTTACCCAAAAGAATTTCGGGCGCTACCGAGTATACACAACCAAAGCAGGCGGATTATGTCCGGGAGAAATAACAGCGAGGTTTTAGGATAATTAAACTTTAAAGAAGTAACGCCTACATTGTTTAATTAACAAACAAATAAAATCAATAAGTTAAAATTAAAATAAAAGACATCGGCATCCGTATAATCTGAAAGTAACACAGAGTGATTTTCTGGTTATTGCTTATTTTAGGATTAAGCTCAATATAAAATTGTGGGGATAAAGACGGACAAGCGGAATTATCTTATAAAAAAAGCCGATGTGAATATCGGCTTTTTTATTATCTTTGACCCGTCCTGAATAGCGTTGACACGTTCCAGACTTAAATCCGGAGAACGTGATGATGACT